>JBHEKO010000317.1:0-4033 GCA_041859475.1 Candidatus Hydrogenedentales bacterium | reverse complement strand
GAATTGCAGAACGTCGAAGTGGGCGGCAAGCTCGAAATCTACGGAGTGTGGTACTCCGATATCTTCGAGCCTTCCTGGGGTACGGAGCGAATTCCTTCCTTCTTCCTGCCGTATCGCCCGATTGGCCCGGATGGGACCGTTTCAGCCTTTCGTCTGGGAGACGGCGGCAATGAACTCACCTTTGTGGAGCAGCGCACGCGCCTTCATGTGTCCGCGGATTTCACCAATCGCGTGGCCGCCTTCATTGAGTTTGATTCAATCGACACGTGGGGCGAGGACTTCCGGTCCGACTACATCACCGGCGCTGACCTTCGCGGCAACACGAGCGACGACGTGGAACTCTACCAGGCTTTCATCGAGGCCGATGAGATGTTCGGGTTGCCCGTGCGCTTGAGGATTGGCCGCCAGGAACTCGAATTTGGTTCGGGCTGGCTGGTGGGCGCGGATCCCGGTCCCGATCCGTTTGTAGGCCTCTCCTTCGACGGCCTTCGATTGACAACGAACTGGCAGGGGCTTTCCATCGACGCGTGGGCGGCCAAAGTATCGGAAGGCGGCGTCGCAGAACAGGATGGAGACGTCGATTTCTACGGTGTCTACGTCTCATTCACACAGCCGGAGGAAGCCAAGCCCTCCGGCATGGGCCTGCCCATGCGGCTTCTGTTTCCCGGACACCTCGTGTATCACGGGCTGACGAAGACGCACCTGGTTGGAAGTCTCCACGAGGAAGATCAAGTCACGTTTGATTTGTACTGGATGTTCCTGCGCGACGGTGTAGGCGGAGAAGACACGGCGTTCAGCGCGCCCTTGGAGTGGTTCGAAGACCTCGTTGACATAGATGATTATGGCCCAACCGAGTTGCACACGATTGGAACTCGCGCGGGCGGGCACTTCCGTGGCTGGGACTTGGAGGCGGAAGTCGCTTACCAGTGGGGATATGTGGGCAGCGTTGGCCATTTGTTCATTCCCAACGGACTGCAACATGGCGACGACGACGCAACGGCCGGCACGTGGGCAGGTCACGTGAATCTGGGATACACCTTCGAGATTCCGTGGAGCCCCAATGTCTCCGTCGGTGGAGCGTACTACGGGGGCGAAGATCACCGCGGTCTCTCCGTGTACGAGTGGGTCAATCCATTCAAGCGCCCCGAGGCCAGTGTATCGTTTAATCGTCTCTTCTCTTCATGGCGTGAGGACGCGTTTATCGACGGATCCGCCATGACGAATTTCTGGAAAGCCTATGCCGCCGTGGTCGCTACGCCTACCGAAAGTGTCGAGGTTGGCGGAAGCGTCACCTATCTGGAAACGTTACAGGCATTCGAAACCCCGAAATCCGTTTCGTTTGGCAACTGGGCTGTGCCGCTTGCCCCCGCGCTGTCGTTCTGGACCGACAAAGGAGCAACGGACCTTGGGTGGCAGGCTTCGGTCTGGATCTCGTATGCCTATTCGGAAGACCTGAGCTTTGAATTGGGATACGCACACTTCTTCACGGGCGAAGCCTTCGAAGATGGGGCGTTCATCGACTTCAACGGGCTCTCCAACGTCGGCGGCAGAGGTTCCGACGATGCCGACACCGTTTATGTCATGACCACCCTGGAGTTCTGAACCGTTTGCGCTGGTGCAGCTAAAAACCGTCGAAGGGTTTGTTGTAACTGCCCAGCGTGCGGGCGCTGTCTTGTGTGAACGGAAACCGGTCCGCCGGGTACAGCACAAACGATACGTGCCCGTCCAGGTAAAGTACATTTCCGCCACCCGGAACGTGCGAGAAATCGATTGCCTTCACCGTCGCGTGATCCCACATCAAGGGAATTTGGCTTGACGCCATCGATGTTGCGGCGGGATTGTTGATGTCGGAAACCAGGAACCGTTCGATGCCGTCTCTTAAGCGGTAAATCGTGTTCCCGCCATTGACCTGCGTGCCCGCAAACGCATCGGAAACCGTGAAGTCCCGGTCGCTGGCAGCGCCATTTGTGGCGACGTTCTCCTGGGCCAATTCGCCCCAAGGCGTGTTGATGAATTCAGGCTCTTCGTGCCGTCCGTTGACACCGGTCCCAATCGTGCCGAGAAGCGGCCCAAGGATGTTGATGTCGTCCAGCAGAAGCCATCCCGTGTAATGATACGGCTCCTGCCCAATTTCGGTCGGCTCGAGAACGCCGTCTCCGTTACCCTTCCCGACGTCGTAGCGCGACACGGGGTCGGCGTTGGCGCCCCACGACGGGCACCAGATCACGTTGTAGTCGTTGATATACTCCGGGATCATCGCGGGGCCGTTGAACATCATGTCGCGATGAAGCTGGCCGTTGTAGCGAAAGATCTGACGCTGTGGAAACATGCCTTTGTGCTCGCTCGCATACATGAACAGCGACAGGCCCATCTGCTTCAGATTGTTCTGGCACGACGCCCGCCGCGCGGCTTCACGAGCGCGCGCCAGGGCCGGCAATAGAATCGCCGCCAGAATACCGATAATCGCAATGACCACCAACAACTCAATCAGCGTGAATCCATGCCGTGTCCGCTTCATGGCTTTCCCTTTTCGCTCGAATGATCGGCTCAACAGTGCAACACGCACCATACCACAGACTCAGCGCTGCGTGAAAGCCGGAGTCCCCTTCTCGTCTGCAAACCACATGACCGGCCCCTGGTCGGTCACCTGGAGAAAGATGCGACCCTGATCGTTCTTGTCGCGCAGGGTAATCAGTGGCTCTTGGTCCTTGATCTGCAAGTAGATGCGGCTCTTGTCGTTGGCGTCGCGCATGCTCAGCAGCGGTTCCTTCTCGTCGACTTGCATGAAGAAACGCGGCTTCCCCTCCTTGTCGCGGAGAGTGATGATGGACGTGCCGTCCGCCGTGACCCCGCTCCAGAAACGCGCGACGCCTTTTGCGTCCATCAGGGTCATGCGCGTATTCCCGTCGGAATCGACGCCGATCTTCCCGCGCAATGCCCCCGCATTGTCCACGATTCGGAACTCGGGCGCCTCCAAGCCATAGCTGGCGGCCTCGACCGCAGGCGTCTGGAGCAGCCAAACTGTTGCCATTCCCGAGATGGCCCCGGCCACGATGGCCGTGATAACCGTTATTCCCAATTGCCTTGTACCCATGGTTGTGCCCTTCATGTGTCCGCACCAAGTACACGCGAGCCCGAGCAACGCGGGCTGCGCGTACCGGACATGGTACCGAAGACCGCAAGCAATGTGAACCGCGCGCAGGATCAGAAACGCCCGCGATAGGTCGTATCGCGGGCGCGAAACTCGTCTTCGGGGGACAACCTCCCGATTATCGCTTGGGTCTCGGCTTAGGCGTTGTCGGGCGCGTCTGAATATCCGTCACAATGAAGCGCGGCATGCCGACCTGCTGGCCCGGGGCCAACTGCGTGGCCGGTGTTCCGCTGGTTGCGTGAATCTGCGTCAGGGCCGTCGAAGCGGAACTCTCCATGCTCCCAATCCAGTAGGAACCGAAAGCAGCCGCAACAAACACCAGCAACGCGCCAATAACGAGCCGCGTAGTGGGACGATTTCGCATCGTTTTCTCCATGACGTTTGCCTTCTTCGCATCCATTGCGTGTTGCCTTGTCACAACCGACAAGACGCAACTCAATCGCTTCGTATTCAATATACCGTATTCAGGGACGGAATGAAAGTCGCGCATTCGGCGAAAACGGCCGCGGGGGACGGCTGGAGCCTTGGTGCCACGAAGCATAGAATAGACCGAATCGGGAGTGCCAGGAATGACCGAAGCGCGGATAGTCGCCAATTCGAACCGCCCCAATACCGTCCGTTCCCTCGCCAACGACTTGCGTGCATTGGGGATAGGTCCGGGCATGGTCTTGCTCGCCCACTCCTCGATGAGCAGTCTGGGATGGGTGTGCGGGGCCGAGCAGGCTGTCGTCCTCGCCCTTGAAGAGGCGCTTGGTACGACGGGCACCCTCGTGATGCCCACGCATTCGACCCACTTATCGGACCCCGCGCCGTGGTGCTCCCCTCCCGTGCCCAGCGAATGGTGGCCGGAGATCCGCGAATCGACGCCGGCGTTCGACCCCG
>JBHEKO010000195.1:0-3110 GCA_041859475.1 Candidatus Hydrogenedentales bacterium | reverse complement strand
AGCGGCAAAGAATAGCATACGCGCGGCCCGAAAATCCACCGGGGGATCGGCGCGCGACTTGCAGGGCAAGACAGGGGCAATGCTCATGAGGTGCTTTGACACCCGAATGCACGGCCTATATCATGCTTGGCGAGACCACTTGGCGACATGTAAACATCAGGCTGCACTGCATCTTGGTGCGCCGTGTGGACTCGAATCGGCGAAGAGATGGCAGACAGAGGTGCAGCAAAGCATGGAATCGCCAGCGTGATTTACGGCGTGTGGCCACTATTCGTTTCGGGATTGGCGTGAGGCACAGCGCAGTTCTATCTCGATTGACTCTCGTCGCCGCGACTGCTGCCATTGTTGCCGTATGCTGCGGCATCTGGTCTTCTCTGGCGCGCGACAAATCGTCGCATGTTCTACCCATCGTTCGCGGCGCCGAATGGATTCACTTCCAAGATACGGACCTGCACACCTATGTCGAGTCTGGTGTGGGGGGAACCGTATTTCGAACGCGGCTTTCTCTTCCTACGGTACCGAATTCCGCGCCGTTGGAATTTTACGCCATGAAGAGTGCGCGAATTGTCGTAAACGGCAATGAGGTGTGCCAACTGCTCGATCAATCCCAGTGGAAGACGAGCCGTGTCGTCGAAGTTGCTCCCTTCCTAATCCAGGGAGAAAACGAACTTGTCATAACCGTGATTACGCTCAACGGCCCGCAAGTGTTGTGGGCGCGGTGCGAGCCGATCGGCGTGGCGACGGGCACGACATGGGAAGCCAGCCGTGACGGCGCGGCGTGGTCGCCTGCAATCCCGGTCGACGCGACGCACGCGTATGCGGCTTCGCGGTATTTTCCTCCCGTTTGGCGTGCCGTATTGGATGTGCTGCCGATCCTTGCGCCGCTGTGGCTGCTCGCAGCGGCGATCATCTTGTGGATGCAGCGCAATCCTCTCCGAGCCTTCGTGACCGCAAGCAGGCTCCGTTGGGCATTCATGGCGTTTTGGTGCGTACTCGCCATAAACAACGCAATTAAGTTGTCCATCTACCTCGGGTACGACGTCGCCGGGCACGTCGACTATATCCGCTATGTCGCCGAGAATATGCGTTTGCCGCTAGCTGGCGACGGTTGGACCATGTTTCAAGCGCCGTTGTATTACATCCTTTCGGCGCCGATACACGCGGTTGCGGTGATGTTCATGAGCCCCGAATCGGCGGCGCGCGCGTTGCGCATTATTCCCTTGGCCGCGGGCATGGTGCAGATCGAGCTCTACCGGGCAGTCCGCGCGATCTGGGCCGATCGCGACGATTTGCAGCAGGTAGGCATTTTGGTTGGCGGGGCCATGCCTGTGAATTTCTACATCAGCCAATACGTGAGCAACGAACCGCTTGCAGGCGTGCTTGTATCCGGAGTCGTTGTGTGCACCTTGATTCTGCTTTCCAGGACGAGTGTGCGGTTGCAGGTATGGCGCGGCGTCCTGTTCGGCTTGGCGCTGATAACGAAGATCAGCGCCTTGGCCATGCTCATACCGCTGGCCTTTAGCATCCTCCAGGAATCGGGTGCGAGTGCCCATCCCAAAGAAGCGTATATGCGGAAGGCCGCGCGGGCAGCCCTCTTGTGCTTCGGAATCGCCGCCTTGGTCAGCGGATGGTACTTTGCCCGCAATATGCTTGAGCTGGGACGTCCGTTCTTTGGAGGCTGGGAACCCGAGCGAGGCATTGTGTGGTGGCAGGACCCCGGTTACCGAACGGTGCAGCAGGTTTTTTCACCGGGCGCCGCCTTGTCGTACCCGGTGTTCTCCGGCGTCGAGAGCTTCTCAAGCGGACTGTATTCCACGCTGTTCTTGGACGGCATGTTGAGCGCCGGGGTATACGACTACACGCGCCCGCCCTGGAATTTCTCATTCATGTTGACGGGCGCGTGGCTGGGCCTGCTTCCCTCGCTTCTCATCTTCGCGGGAATGCTGCGCGCGTTGCGAACGGGCCATGTGGGGCTGAGCTTCGTGGCGCTGTCCGTCATCGTGCACGTAGGCGCACTCTTCTACGGGTTCATCACCGTGCCGTACTTCTGCATCTTGAAGGGAAGCTATACCGTTGGCATGTTGCCCTGCTATGCCGTGCTCGGAGCGGCGGGGTTCGACGCTATTGCGCGCACACCCCTCTTAAGGGCGCTTGCGCTCGGAGGCCTGTTCTGCGGAGCGGTCACGGCCTACGCCGCCTATTTCATCCTCTGACATCTGGGCAGTGCGCGAAGCACAAAGCGAACGCGGCGCTCATCGAGCGCCGCGACACCAACACTACGCGCAGACTATCTTCAACCGGGTTACGGCCGGAAAAGCTCCGCGTTGTCATTCTTGATACGGTCAACTTCGGCTTGGAACTGCGCTTCCGTCAGCGCTTTCAACGCTTGTTCGTCCTGTTGCTGCGCGACGGACCCGGCCAAATCTTGCGTCGACTTGGAGACGCCTTTGCCGCTCAGCATGGGGGCGTTGTTCACGAGATCCTGTTGGAGCTGGCCCAGCTTCGACCCAACGGACAACAGGCCCGCCCTGGCTTTGCTGCCCTCCTGCTGGAACTCGTCGCCAATCGTTTGATACAGGTCCTGCGCCTGCGTCAGGAGATTCATTGCCTCGCCGAACTCGCGATTGAATATTGCCTGCTCCGCTTTTGCCAAGTATCCGTCGGCCTCCGCGACCGTAGTTCGCGCGGCCTCGTGGCGTTCGTCGCGATCCTTGATCAAACGCTGCGCGTCCAGCAGTTTCGTCTGCGCGGCGGGCTCCAGTTTGTCGGCCTCACTCGCCTTCTGGTAGGCCTCAAGCGCCGCTTCAAGATTGTCTTCCTTCAACGCGGCATCGCCCACGCTCATGTAATACTCCGAGATCCGCTGAGAGACTTCACGGTCGCCCGGGGATGAGGCAAGGACAGCGCCATACTCTTGCATGGCTCGTTCGAACTTGCCCGCATCATAGAACATGTTTCCGATTTGCTTCTGCAACTCGGGAGTCAGGGCATTGAGTTCCGACAACTTCTTGTAGGAAGAATCGGCTTCGGTGTCGTTGCCCCGCTTGATGTAGAAGCCAACCGCGCTCAGCGCATAGTCGCGTATCTGCGTCATCGATGTGTTTGCCGTC
>JBHEKO010000024.1:0-3802 GCA_041859475.1 Candidatus Hydrogenedentales bacterium | reverse complement strand
GAAGTCCTGTTGGCCGCGTCGTATTTCGAGACGCTTGATGCGTTCGACCAGCCAGCGTCCTTCAACCTCGGTGGATTCAAAGTTCCACTGGCCCCGAGTCTCTCCTTCTGGACGAACGAGTCCGATAACTACCTCGGAACGGAAGTCGGCCTGTACGTTACGTATAACTACAGCGAAGACCCCACGTTCAAGGCGGGTTGGGCCCACTTGTTCACCGGAGACGGTCTCAGTGACGGCAACTTCTCATCCGGAAACGGCCAGCGCTTCAACGGAGGCACCGGCCACGACGATTCCGACTACGTGTTCGTAGAAACCAAGCTCTGCTTTTAGCGTGTAGCCCTCGCCACGGAACGGCTCCCGCGGTCTCGCGATCGCGGGGGTCGTTCTTTCTTTTCCTCCACGAGCGGAACCCTAGTAGCGCCAAGTCCCGGCTTCACGTGTGACGAGGATGCATGTTGCTTACCGAACAAGTATCTCCTAGAATTGGAGCAATCGGACAAGAATGGTCGGAAAGTGCCGGGCGATGTGACTTGTCCACGGACGTCCCTGTCGGTTCCGCGATTGGCAGGATTCGTGAACCAACCATTCGGGCAAAGCAGACACCAATGAAACTCTCATCCAAATCACGATACGGCATGCGCGCAATGCTTCATTTGGCACTCACGGAGAGCGATGGGGTCGTTATGTCCAGGTCGATCGCGGAGAGCCAGAACCTCCCCGAAACCTATCTGGAGCAACTCATGCTATCGCTCCGGCGCGCGGGTCTCCTCACGGCGATTCGCGGGTCGAAGGGCGGATACCTTCTTGCCCGGAAGCCCGAAGACATCTCCCTCGCCGAAATCGTTGAAGCCATGGATGGCCCTATCAGCATCGCCGAGTGTTCCGAGGTGGCGAACTGCTGCTACAACCCCACCTCGTGTGCCCTCAAAGACGCCTTTGCGGAAGTGAACGGCGCGCTTGTCGGCGCTTTGGAAGGGATATCGCTTGCCGATCTCGCGGCCCGTCAGAAGAACAAAGAGGCCGCCTGCGTCCCCATGTACTACATCTGACCGGCCGCGACCCCTGGCCGCCCGCTGTCAACACGCTCGAATAAGCGCCGACGTCCCGTCGCAACGGACCGGGACGCCGGAGGGACGCTCCAAAAGGGTTTAGCAGCCGCAACAGACCGGCGTGTTGTTCATGCTCATGCAGCACGTGCAACCGTTCTTCATCATTTCCATCATGGCATCGCAGCATGCCTGGATCATTGCGCAGCATTTCGCGTCGCCGCTCGTCCACATCATGCACATGCCGTCTTTCGTCATCTCGCAGGTGCACATGCCCATCGCCATGTTGCAGCACATCATCATCATGCCATTCATCATCATGCAGCAACTTACCATCGAGCCGCCCATCATCGTACAGAGATTCTGCATCATCGCGGCTGCGGTAGCGTCGGCGCACGAACACATCATCTTCATCCCGCCGTCGCACTTCTCCATCTTCATCGTACATCGCGGGATCATCATCATGTTCATGCTGGCCATACCGCCCATCATCGGGGCAGGCATGGTGGAAGCACCCATCATACCCATTGAATTGCGTTCCATGGTCGTCATCCCAGTCATCGTAAGAGCCTCCAGTGTGTGGCAGGGGTTCCCTCGTGGGATGCGTCCAGACCGTAGTCAAGTGGGGAGTGGAGCCGAAGTGGCCAAGTCCTTGTGAAAGGTATTAAGAGTATACAGGTCGGAATTGTATCTGTCAACCGCTGAAGCGCGCGTATCCGCGCCAAATATCCCATAAAACATCTAAATCCACAGCAACTTTCTAGGTCATTTACGACTTGACAGGACGGCATTGTTTATTTATACTATAAATATAATCGAGAATATAATGAATGGATTCGGCGGCCATGGGGCAACCGGACAATTCACAGGCACATAAAGGAGTCGCCATGGATACCTTCAGACTGGACGGGGAGCATTCGGGAGCCAGAAGGCAGACTTCGCAGGCCCGCGAGTTCGAGGAGGTATTTGTGCAGTGTCCCGAGATGTTCTTGGAAGGACTCTCGCCGGAAAAGTACCGCGCGCGACAGCAGCTCTATCAGACGGCGTTCCAGAACGCGCGTCTGAGAGTCGAACATGAGCGGAAGAGGTTCATACCGCCATTCGAGTTCGAGACCAGCGCGGGAATCTGACGAGTCGGACGTACCCGGCACGTACGGCCCATGGCATGGATTGGGGAACCAATTCTGCGCCGCACTCGCTTCGGATACAAACTGCGCTACCCAACAGCGTGGTGCCACCCCTGCGAGTGACCCCTGCTACCCTCTGGCGCAGTCCTCCTTACGACGGTGTTTCAGGATCAAGTTGATCGCAATGGCTGGGCCCGAAGCCCAATCGAACGGAGACGAGAAGATGAATGCCCGAGCAGTAGTCTACCGAGTGCCGCGGCGATGGCCTCAACGGCGCGCCGACAGCACCTCGATATACAAAAGCATCGTCGAAACAACGTACAATACGCCATTGGTACAACTGCGTCTTCCCTCGGTGCGGCTCGCGGAAGGAACTCGGATTCTACTAAAGCTGGAATTCTTGAATCCCGCGTTCAGCGTGAAGGACCGCAGCGGCAGGTCAATGATCGAAGCCGCAGAGGTGTCCGGGCGCCTTCGCCCCGGGATGCACATCGTCGAACCCACCAGCGGCAACACCGGCATTGCCCTCGCTTTCGTGGCTGCCTCGCGCGGATACCGCCTCACGCTCACAATGCCCGAGTCAATGAGTCGAGAGCGGAGGGCGATCCTGCACGCGCTGGGGGCCAACATCGTTCTTACTCCTATGGCCGATGGCATGCAAGGTGCGGTCAACAAGGCGGAAACCCTTCTTGACCTGACACCCGGCTCCTGGTCTCCCCGACAGTTCGAGAATCCGGCGAACCCCGCCGTGCACGAATCAACCACGGGGCCGGAGATTTGGCGTGATACGGGCGGATCTGTGGATGTCTTTGTGGCGGGTGTCGGCACGGGAGGAACGATTACTGGCGTTACCCGTTTCCTGAAATCGAAGTCGCTTCACGTGAAAGCGATAGCGGTCGAGCCAAAGAACTCTCCTATCCTGTCCGGCGGCAAGCTCGGAAGTCACAAGATCCAGGGGATCGGGCCTGGCTTTGTTCCCAAGAATCTGGATCGCGCCTTGTTGAGCGGGATAGAGACGGTAACGGACGAGGAGGCGTTCGAGTGGGCGCGGCGTATCAGCCGGGACGCTGGTATACTCGGCGGCATCAGCACAGGAGCCAACGTAGCCGCGACCGTCCGGCTGGCTTCCAGGCCCGAAAATGCAGGCAAGACCTTCGTGACCATCGCGGCAAGTTCCGGGGAGCGCTATCTCTCCGCCGAACTCTATCCGCGCTTCGAAGACCCGGCGCCACCCAGCCTAATCGAAAGAGCCTTCAGCCTGGGCTACTCCATCTAAGCACAGATTCCAATTCGCCGTCCTGAAGTCTGCCTCATCGCAATTGCATCGCAGAAGTCCTCGTCTTTGTCTTCCGACGTCGAGCGACCCAGAGTCCGACTGAGTTTCGGTCTTAACCGAGGCTTCAATCTGCCCCGTCCATTTGCGCCACTCTATCAAGAGCACGGGAACGCCGGGGGCCGTTTCCGGCCCCCGGCAGGAGAGGGGATTCATCTGGGGCAGCGCGCACCAGACTATTGGAACGTTCCCACGACGGCAGAAAACACACGGGTCGCGGGGAACTCCGAGGGGTATTTCAAGAACGCGACGTGTCCGTCCAGGTACAGGAAGTTCGTGCCTCCTGGAATGTGGTT
>JBHEKO010000720.1:0-2586 GCA_041859475.1 Candidatus Hydrogenedentales bacterium | reverse complement strand
CTTCAATCTATAGGGATCCTCCGGATTTGCCAAGTCTCCATTGAAGCGCGCCGCGATGGGCGCCTCATGACTCGCCCCCTTCTGTGGATGTTGTCTAACATTCTATTCTAAAAATCCAGATACCTGCACTCGAGAAGTGAGGAAACGCGAAGGAAGAGATCTCATGAAGACTTGAACCATCAGGTAGGCGAGCACACCCCAGTTCGAGCAAGCCAAGCCGCAACGCCGCGCGGCTTGCCGGCAATGTTCCGCTGTCCAAGCGGGAAGGAACATAGTGCTTATCGCCATGCCGCTCCGTGCTGCTATCCGGCAAACGCTCTCTATATCGAGGAAGTTGTGATGTCATTCCTGCTAGACTCTTCCGTAATGTCCCGTGGGTTGATAGTCTCCCCGCTCACTTGATGCAACTCTCGGTGTCGAGTGGCAATCGAAGCACTTGGGAAAGCGTTGGAAGGAATTCAATGATGCGCGTTTCACTCAGGATCTCCACGTGGTTCGTCACGGCATGCATGCCTCTGCTCGTTGCAGGCGGCGCGCTCGCCGAACCCTGGACGGCGTGGCAGAACAGTTTGGCCCCCAAGGGCGAGCCAGGCCCCGAGTTGTCTATCGCCCAAAACGGAGCGACTCCATACGTGATCGCGGTCCCCGATTCGCCGTCCTCCCAAGACCTGAAGGCCGCGCAAGACCTCGCGCAATGGCTGAAAGAAATGACCGGGGCCGACTTCCCCATCGTGCCCGAGGCGCAAGCCACCGGCGATAGCGTGATCAGCATCGGCATGACCAAACGACTCGCCGCTGCGGTTCCCACGATTCCGGATCTCGGAAACGATGGCTACGGCATCGAGGCGAAGGACAAAGCCCTCTACCTCTATGGCGGGCACAAGCGCGGCGCCATCAACGCCGTCTACGCCTTGCTCGAAGAAGACCTCGGTTGCCGTTGGTACGCCATAGACGCCACCGTGATTCCGAAGACGCCAATGCTCACCTTCCGTCCCGTCCCCCGCACCTACGTGCCCGCGTTGACGATCCGCGACCCCTTCTACGCAGCCGCATTCAACGGCACGTGGTCGCTACACAATCGGTCCAACGCGCCCAGCGCCGCCGTGCCCGAGATTTGGGGCGGTCACATGGATTACGCCCTCTTTGTGCATACCTTCAACACGCTCGTGCCCCCGAGCCAATATTTCGCCGAACACCCCGAGTACTACATGCTCGACAGCAACGGCAATCGTTCGCAGCAACAACTCTGCACCACGAATCCCGACGCGATCCGCATCGCCACGGAGAACACGCTTCGTATTCTGCGCGAGAATCCCAACGCCGAAGTCATCAGCGTATCCAAGAACGACGGCGGCGGTACCTGCCTCTGCCCCACGTGCAAAGCTATCGACGACGCCGAAGGCTCCAACGCGGGTGCGCTGCTTTTCCTCGTGAACAAGGTCGCCGAAGCCGTTGAGAAGGAATTCCCCAGCGTCACTGTCTGCACGCTCGCCTATCTTGAGACCGTGACCCCACCGAAGACGGTGCGGCCCCGCGCAAACGTCTCCATCCAGCTATGCACCGACAACTGCATGTGGGCCCACCCGTTCACGCCGGCCGAACAGATCGAAGCCTTCAACAAGGCCATGGTCGGCTGGGGCGCGATTCATAACCGCATCTACATCTGGGACTACTGCGTGAACTTCAGCCACTACCTCGCGCCCATGCCCAACATCGACGCCATCGCCGCCAACATCCGTTTCTTCGTGGCGCACAACGCCCAGGGCGTCATGGAACAAGGCGCGTACCAGGGCCCCGGCGAACGCGACCTGCTTCGCTGCTGGGTCTTCGCCAAGCTCATGTGGGATCCCACCCTCGACACCGCCGCCCTTACGCAGGACTTCATCTGGGGCTACTTCGGCAAGGCCGCGCCCCCCATCGCCCAATACAACGAACTCCTCGAAGCCGCAGGCCGCGACCACGCCGAAAGCATCAAAGTCCCCAAGGAAGGCATTCGCTACACGATGGATTCCGAATTCCTCTCCAAAGAATTCATCGAGAAAGCGTCCGCGCTCTATGACCAGGCCGAAGCCCTCGCCGACGACGACACCCTCCGCCAACGGGTCGAACGCGACCGCTTGCCCATCCTCTATGTCCAAGTGTGCCGCAGCAAGGCCCTCTCCGGTGACGCCTACCCCCAAATCCTGGCCCGCTTCGAAACCATCGCGCGCGGCATCGGCGTAACGAACATCCAAGAAGGCGGCCCCGACCTTGACGAAGAACTCAAAGCATGGAAAGAGGCCAACCCCTAAACTCCGGCAACCGCAATATCACGTCCACACAGTTCGTTCGTGTTCGTCCGTGTGAGTCCGCGTTGGTCCACCTCGCCCGCTCTGTCCACTACGCCCGCCGCAGTATCCTCAGCCCCCGCTTCCCCACTTCCCACTCTTTCCCCGCCGCCGCAGTTGCATCTTCCGCAGGGACATACGCATCCGACGTCACGACCTTCTGAGACGATTGCCCATAATTCGCCAGCACTAAATACAACTCCCGATTTGCGAACGCCGACGCCACACACCCCTGCGGCAACGCCTGCGCGAACAAATC
>JBHEKO010000681.1:0-3839 GCA_041859475.1 Candidatus Hydrogenedentales bacterium | reverse complement strand
CACCACGACCTTTGCCGACGTTCGCACGTGGAGCGCCACGCACTGCAAAGCTTATGTGATTCGAAGCACGGACCAAGGCGCTTCGTGGTCCGCTCCTATCGATATCGATTGGCCCAAATGGACCGACGCAGTGCGGGGCACGATTCCTGGCTCGCTCGACCTGACGGAACCTTCCGCGGTCGTGATGGGCAACACGGTGATGGTTCTCGTGCGGCCGGTATACAGCGAGACCATGTGGCAATGCTGGTCTAGCGATGCGGGGGCTACCTGGGACGCGGCGGCTCGGGTCACGTTTCCCGGCTACGCGCAGTCGATGGCCCGCACGCAGTCGGGGGCAATCATCTGTGCACATCGCTATCCCCAGTATTCCCTCAATGTGAGTCGCGACGGCGGACTCAATTGGGACCAAGGCACGGTGATTGATTACCCGGTCTGGGGGATGGGGTGTGTCGTCGAAGTTGAACCGGAAGTGTTGTTGTGTACGTACATGAATGCCGAACGTGCGCAGCCATTACTGGCCCAACTCGTGCGCGTCACTCAGCAAAGCGTGGAGCCGGTGACTCCATAGCCAGTCGCGAAGCGAACCTCTACGCCTGGCTGGTGCCGGATACGAAATCGTCGAGCCGCTTCTGAATGAGGTCGGCGATAGAGTTGATGTGGTTGTCGACATCGGAGTTTAAGGCCGAGAGTGCGCCCAATATGCCGCGGGCTTCCTCTATCCCTTGCCCGATCGCGCCGCCAATGAAGTCCGCGAACTGCTTCTTGGAGTCGTCGCCGGACACTTCGGGGTGCTGCTCCATGTATTTGTCGAAGAAGTTAAGGGCGAAATCCGCGATGCGATTTGCGGTGGCTTCCGGGGACACATCCAGAGGGTCGTTTTCCGAAAGGCCCAATTGAGTGCGCGCGTCGCTGACAACGGCCAACAACTTATTCATGGAGCGCTCGGTAACGATAGAGATAGCCTGCTCGGTCGAAAGTGGACCGCTTTGCCCGAGGTCGAGTGTGTCGGTGAGGGCCGAAGTGTTCTTCTGGGCGACGCTCGTGGAGGTTGTCTTGGTGGATTCGTAGAAGACGTTGTAGCTGGATTGAACGGAGGAAATGGATGATAGCATTGCACTTACCCTCGTGATTGGTCGCCCGCAACCGGCGATTCCGCATCCCTGCACACTATATCGGCACGTTTCGGGCAAGACTTGAGGGATTTGCGGACGGTGAAGGAAAATTAAGGCCAATTGGCCGGCTCCAGCGGAATGTACCTTTACAGGTTCCGGAGACGGGGAGGCCTGCGCTGCAGGTCGGCGCTATGCGAGCGGAGCTTCCTTGCTCCGCCGCCTTCCAGGCCGCATCCCGTGGCCACGGGACATTGGTGCGCTAAAGCCCAAGAGCCGGCAAGATGCCGGCGTTACGAAATACAAGATGCCCATGGTCCAAGATTACCGGTCTCGGGCCCGATATTGGAGATCTGTGCACACTTTTTGCACTTCCCACGCTCCAGACGCACACCTGCCGTGAGGTGCATGTTTGACTGAGTGCGAGTCCCAGACTAGAGTGTAGAGAATCTGGCCCAGAAGAGTCAGGCAGCGACGCGTCATATTCCCGTGCGCATGGGCGTGTGATCGAAGAAGGGGCTTCGCGGTTTGCCTGCGGCGAAAAGGGCGCGTTGGAGCCCGGCGCGTCGTGTGTGTCAGGGCCGTTTACCTACGTTCCGTTCAGGAGAGAGCAGCATGGGAAAGAAGATTGAGGCCGGTGAAGTCGCCTATTTCGATGGGCAGATCGTCCCCGTCGAAGACGCTAAAGTCAGCATATTGACGCATTCCTTCAATTACGGCACGGCGCTATTTGAAGGGATTCGGGGGTACTATCGCAAAGAGGACAACAACATCCTCATCTTTCGTCTGAAAGAGCACGTGGATCGGTTCGTACGCAATTTCAACGTGCTCTGCATGCAGATTCCAGAAGACCGGGACGAGATTGCCCGGATCTGCACGGAATTGGTCAAGCAATCCGGGTTTCGGGAAGGCGTATACATCCGGCCCGTGGTATATAAATGCGACGAATCCTTGGGACCTCAGCTTCACGATGTCGCCAGCAAGTTTTGTTGCTGGACCATGAAGCTTGGCGACTATGTCGACATCGCCTCCGGACTGGACGTAGTCGTGTCATCGTGGCGGCGGGTCGCGGACAATGCTATTCCCAGCCGCGCAAAGACGGTAGGGAGCTACGTGAACTCGTCGTTGGCGTCAAGCGAGGCGAAACAAGCCGGGTTCGACGAAGCGATCTTCCTTCGCGAAGATGGTTCGGTCGCGGAAGGTAGCGCCATGAATTTCTTCATCGTCCTCGACGGGAAACTCATTACGACGCCGCCGACCTCGGATATCCTCGTTGGGATTACGCGTAACTCGGTCATAGAACTGGCCAGCAAAGAACTTGGATTGACGGTCGTCGAGCGTCCCATTGCCCGCACGGAACTGTACGTGTGCGACGAAGCGTTCTTCACGGGCACAGGTGCGCAAGTTGCGCCGGTCCGCTCCGTCGACCGCAGAAAGATCGGCGCGGGAGAACCCGGGCCGATATCGAAGCAGCTTCAGAACCTGTACTTCGATGTGGTTCAAGGAAAAGTCGCGAAATACGCACACTGGTGCACACCAGTTTTCTAAAGTCTTCAGACACGGTTCACGGGGGCTTGGGGCGTGTACGAAGGTGAAAGGCCGCATACTGCGACGTGTCGCGGCTTGCACCGTAGTTAGGGAGCGACGAGCCATGAGCGTGGCATTGTGGGTTCTCTTTGCATGCTTGGCGGCGGTTATCGCTTTGAGTATTGCATGGAGGTTCGGCGCTCGCGTGTTCTCCCTTCCGTGTCCAGCCGTGTTTGCCTGGGTGCTTGAAAACGACTTCATGGAGAGACGCGGCGGAAGCGCGGCGGTTGTGGAGCGACTTGGCCTGCAGCCGGGCATGCGGGTGGCCGACGTTGGTTGCGGACCGGGCCGATTGACGCTCCCGATTGCGGGACGAGTGGCCCCTTCGGGCGAAGTCGTTGCGTTGGATCTTCAGCTCAGAATGATAGAGCGCCTTGAGCGGCGTCTCCGCGAGCGCAACGTGACAAACGTGAGGGTCGTTCACGGTGGCGCAGGCGATGGAAAGCTCCCGCAAGATTACTTCGATCGCGCAATCCTCGTCACTGTCCTCGGCGAAATTCCCGATCGGCTGCGCGCGTTGAAAGAAATCAGGTCTTCGCTCAAGCCGGGCGGATTTCTTTCAATTACGGAGATCCTGCCCGACCCGCACTACCAACGCCTGTCCACGGTACGGCATTTGGCCGAGGCCGCCGGGTTCCGCATTGGAGATTCCATTGGCTCGTTGTTTTCGTTTACGATTCACCTGTATCGCCCAACACAATGCAACTGAAGATTGAGCGTGAGGGACCATGGCTGAACTTCGCAGTTTCTTTGTAATCGACAGCCTTCAAGAGCAGGTGGCATCGTTCATGGCGTCGACAGTGCAGGGCTATATGCCTGTTGCCGGAATGTCCAACCTATTCGTCGAGGTGGCTCCCGGTATGGAAATAGTCCGTTTGCTCGATATCGCGGTGAAGGCGACGGACGTGCGCCCTGCAATCCAGGTGGTTGAGCGCAGTTTCGGGACGCTGGAAGTCCACTCCGAATCGCAGGCGAATGTCCGTCAAGCGGGCGACGCGGTGCTGAAGGCGCTGGGGCAGACCGAAGATGCCCGCCAGAAGCCGCACATCGCATCGAGTACCGTCATCCGGAATGTCGATGCCTACCACGCCTCGTTGATCAACAAAAGCCGTAGCGGTTCCATGTTGTTGGCTGGGCAGACGC
>JBHEKO010000591.1:0-12370 GCA_041859475.1 Candidatus Hydrogenedentales bacterium | reverse complement strand
TACGACGTGCCGTGGAAGGTGCTCGAGAAGCAAGGCTGGATCGCGCAGGCGCTATGCACGGAAGTCCGCGTTCAATTGCCGGGCGACGAGCGTTACCGGTACGCGATCTCCGACAAACGCGGCAAGTTCCGCGTGGCGTCGACGAATCCGGTGAAGATGAGCGTGTGCGCGGCGTTGATCGAGCGGCACAAGTCCGAGAATATCTTGATCATCGGCCAGTACTTGGATCAGTTGAAGATCCTGGCGAAGAAGTTCGATGCACCGATCATCACGGGGCAGACGGCCAACAAGAAGCGCGAAGAGTTGTACGCGGCGTTTCGCAAGGGCGAGGTCAAACTGATGATCGTGTCGAAGGTCGCCAATTTTGCGATCGATTTGCCCGACGCGAATGTCGCCATCCAGGTCTCCGGCACATTCGGCTCGCGGCAGGAGGAAGCCCAACGCCTGGGGCGGATATTGCGCCCCAAGAGCGATGGCGCCCTCGCCCGATTCTATTCCCTTGTTTCGCGGGACACCTGCGATCAGGACTATAGCGTTAAGCGCCAGCTTTTCCTGACGGAACAGGGATATCGGTACGAGATCCTGAACAGTGACGAGTTTGGAGTGTAAGTGAAGACGCCGCTTCCCGTGGAGACCTGTGCATGGCGACCATCCGGCTCGTAAAAGGGCCTGAGCGGTCCGACCGTAGCGCATCCTTGGACGCGCTGCTCGCGTCGCGATTGGATACGGCGACGCTGCTTGTCCCGACGCGCACGCTTGCCCGCGCGCGGCTTGAGCGTCTTGTCGTGGACCACAATCTGCCCGGGGCGTGGGGTACGCCGGTGCAGTCGCTGGAAGATTTCGCGTTGCGCATCGTCGAAGGCGAGGGCATTCCCGTCATCGAGATCGACGAACTCGAGCGCCGTCTCTTGCTTGAGGATGCCGCGGCCCGCCTCCGCAAACAGGGCCGTCTCGACGCGCTCGGCGATGCGTCCGACAGCACGGGCTTCATCAACCACGCGCTGTATGCGATTGCGCAACTCAAGCAAGCCGCCGTGGAACCGAGTGAGTTTCGCGACGCAATCGCACGCAGAAAGCGCCCCTCGTGGCTCGACGCCATCGTGGCCGACGTCTACGACGAATATCAGGCGGCCCTCTTGGCGTCGCAGACCTTCGACCGCGTCGGCATCTACTGGCAAGCCGCATTGATTGCCGCACGGTCCCGGCCCAAAGGGCTTGGCCGGATCGATACGCTGATTCTGGACGGCTTCGACGATTTCACGCCTTCGGAGTTCCGGCTCGTTCGAGCCTTGGAACCGCATCTCAAAGAAATAGCCTTCGGCATGGTTTGCTCCAACATGCCGACCCAGCAGGATCTCTTCGCGCTGCCCTTGGCCACGGAACGCCGAATTCATGAGGTCTTCCCCGTTGCGGATGTCCGCACGTTTCCGGAGGCGGCGCCGGAGACCTATGTGCACATAGCCGCCGCGCGCCTCTTCGCGCGCGACACGTTGCCGCTGCCCGGCGGTCTGACGCCAAACATCGAGATTCTCTCGTGCGGCGATTTGACGCACGAAGTGGAGACCATCGGCCGCCGCGTGAAGGCGTTGTTGCTGGAGGGCGTATCGCCGGACCGTATCGCGGTTGCATACCGTTCGAGCCGCGCGGCAAGTCCCGTGATGCGATCCATATTTACCGAGTTTGGAATTCCCGCCTCGTTCTCGGCGCAGCCGGTGTTGGCAGACAGTTCGTTGTCGAGCTTTCTCCTGAGGGTCTTCGAGGCGTCGGACGCTTGGCGGCGCGACGAGGTCGTCGAAGTACTGACGTCCCCCTGGTTCATGCCGGACGGGACGGATCAGCCCAAGCGCGCGCTGCAACGATCCGCGTCGGCGCTCTTGGGGCGCGCGGCGGGCATCATCGAAGGACGCGCGGAGTGGTTTACGCGTATCGATGCGCTCGCGTCGCGGCTGGAGGATGAAGCAAGCGAACGCGAAGAAACGCTGAAGTCGAGACTTCCCGGCGCAAGTGACGCCATTCGCGATCTGAAGTCCCGCCTGGACATGTTCGCGCGCGTTGCGGAGTCCATTCCCGCGGCGGCACCACCCGCCTCCTACGTCGAAGCATGCAGGAACCTACTGACGCGCCGCGAAACGGAACAGGCGCTGAACGAAATTGCCATCGATTCCATTCGGGTATTCGAGTCCTCTGCCTACGAGTCGATTCTCGCGTTGCTGAACCGCCTTGATGCCTGGTTCGATAAAGACCATGACCCCGTTTCGATTTCACGCAATGATTTCCTCGCCATGCTCCGGCGGGAGATGGCGGGAGCCGCAATTCCCACGCATGCGCCCGGCGTGGCCGTGCGCTGCATGGACATGGACGCGTTGCGCCGGATGCGGTTCGACCACCTGTTCCTGGCAGGGGTCAACGAAGGGGAATGCCCGCGGCCTCCCGCGATTCGCGCCATCTACGGCGACGAGGACATTGAAGATTTGGCAGCGGCGGGCATCGAGTTGGATTCGAAGCGCAAGTGGGCCGAACGCGAAATGCTCGTCTTCCAACAAGCGGTCAGCGCGGCGGAAACACGCCTGTGCATTACCTGGCGCACGCTATCGGCGAGCGGACGGCCAATGTCGCCGAGCCCGTTCATCGCGGACATTCGCGATTTGTTCCCCGGCGACGCTTCGATCCCTACAAGCGATACAAGGAAGAGTTTCGTCCCGGAGTTCGACGCCGTGGCGTCGTGGAGAGACCTTCGCAATGCCGCGTTGTTTGCCGGAGGCGATTCGCTTGCGCCGTTCGAGGCGGAGTTCGCGGGCATCGTCACGGGCCGCGATATCGAGCGTCGCCGCCAGATTGCGTCTGACTTCGACGAATACGACGGCGTCGTGCCGGACGGCGAAGCCCTTGCCGCGTTGCGCAAGCGCTTTGGCGATGCACACGTGTTTAGCGTGCGCCAAGTGGAAGCCTATGCCGAATGTCCATTCCAGTTCTTCTTGAATCACGTCCTGCGCACCGAAGCGGAGCAAGCGCCCGCCGCGGAGCTAGACCCCGCTGTGCGAGGCGTGCTCATGCACCAGGCATTGGAGGCATTTCATGCGAGGTATCGCGGCCGCTCAGTCTCCGATATCCCGCAAGAAGAGGCCGTTGCCGCGATGCAGGAAATCGTATCCGAGGTGTTTCGAGGGGGTATGTTGAAACGAAGCGGTGCTCCGCGTGGCGTCGTCGAGGCGGAGCGGCGAGCGCTCGCGAACAAGCTGAGGCGCTACCTGGCGATAGCCCGCAATGATGAAGAGTCGGAGTGGAAGCCTACGCATTTCGAGGTATCCTTCGGGCCGGGCAAAGGCGCATCCGGCGAGCCGCCCAGCCGCGCCGAAGAGTTTGTATTGGACACGCCCGCCGGACCCGTGAAGTTTGCCGGACGCATCGACCGCATCGACCTCTCCGAGGACCGGAGCCGCATTATCGACTACAAGACGTCCGTGCACGTGCAGTCGAAACACATCCGCGACGGAATCGCGCTGCAGATGGCGGTGTATGCCATGGCTCTTGAGCGCCACCTCCTTCCCGGGTCCGAGTGCGAGCAGGCGTTGCTGGTCGCGGTGGGACGCAAGGAGAAGCGAGAGGCCTTGGGCCGTGCGAAAGGCGAATGGGAAACCCGCGCGGAGACGGCGTGCGCGAAGATAGCGGCCATCGCCCAGGGAATCCGTTCGGGCGAATTCCCTCCCGCACCCTACGAGCGCATGTGCAACGTGTGCAGCGCGAGCCGCGTGTGCCGTCACGAAGCGGGGCGTATCGAACGCAAACTGGAATCGGAATCGTGAACCGCACGGAAGAACAACGCCGCGCCGTCGAGACGACAGGGCACAATCTGTGCGTGGACGCCGGTGCGGGGTCGGGCAAGACCAGCGTGCTGGTGGATCGCATTCTGTATCTCATCGAGCACAAGCGCGTGCCCCTCGACGCGATTGTCGCCATCACGTTCACCGACAAGGCGGCGGCGGAAATGAAGGAGCGGCTGCGGCGCGAATGCCATCGGCGCGCGCCCGAAGACGATTCCCAAAAAATGACCTTCTGGAGAACGCTCGAACGTCGAACGGACTCCGCCCGCATTTCGACGATCCACGCATTTTGCATGGGCCTCCTGAAGGAGAACGCGCTCAGTCTGGGAATGGACCCCGACTTCTCGATGCTGTCCGATGCGGAATCGCACCTGATGCGGGCCGAGACCGTCGAAGGCGTCCTGCACGCGTTGTTGCAGTCCGAAGACGAGGGCGCCTTGCGATTGGCCACGGTATTCGGCGTGCCGCGCGTCAAGACAATCATGGAAACGATGCTGCGCGACCGTTCCGCGCTGGAGCGGATGCTTGCGTCGGAGGCACTGCAATCCCCCGCGGAACTGTTGGCGCGCTGGCGCGAACGCGTCAATGCGGTGCGGCTGTGCCTCCTGCGACAGTTGCAGGAGAGTTCGGAACTCGCGACCTTGGACCTTCAGCTCGAAGCCTACGCGGGCGCGTGCACAAAGCAAGATGACGGGCGCGAGCAGATGCGCGTGAAGCTGCTGGAAATCATCTCGATGATTCGAAGCGCGACGGATACGCAAGCGCTCTGCGCCGCTGCGGTCGAACTTGCCGCGTGCGATGGCCGGCGCGGCAGCAAAAAGAATTGGGAATCCGAAGACGCGTTCGAAGGCGTCAAGGATGTGCGCGACACACTCAAGCCCCTGCTGGAAGCACATCATATCCCTTCCTGCGCGGAGGGCGTCGAATGCGAAGCCGCCCAAGTCACGTTCGACATGATTGGCGTCTTCGGGCAGGTTGTCGAGGGCCTTCGAGGCGCGAAGAGGCACCGCACGGCATTCGACTTCGATGACTTGATCATGGAGACTCTCAAGGTCTTGCAGGACGATTCGCGCGGGGAAGACTCCGTGCGCGCACGGACGGCGCGTTCGATACGCCATCTCCTCATCGACGAATTTCAGGACACGGACGGCGCCCAGTTGGAGATCGCGCGTCTCTTGACGGGCGAATCCGGCGGCCCCGAGCTGTTCATCGTCGGCGATGCGAAGCAATCCATTTACCAGTTTCGCGGCGCAGAAGTGGACGTGTTTCGCGAAGCGCGGGCCGAAGCCAGCGAGACCATTCCCCTGGCGCTCAACTTCCGCTCGCTGCCGGATGTGATGGCGTTCGCCAACGACTTCTTCGCGAAGTCCGAGCTGCTGTCCGATGTCGAGGCCCCCTACAAGCCGATGGGCGCTTTCCGGTCCGCCGAGGGTGGCGCGCACGTCGAAATTCTCATGCCCGAGATTATCGAAGATGCCAAGACCTCCGAGTATCGGGATGCGGAGGCGAACCTTCTCGCTGGGCGCGTGATCGAGATGTGCCACGGGGAAACCGCGGCGTCCATATACGACGATCGCCTGAAGCGCACGCGCGCGGCCCGGTTCGGCGACGTGGCGATTCTGCTTCGGTCGTTTAGCGATGTCCACCAATACGAACGCGCGTTTCGGCTCGCCGGGATTCCCTACGCGGTCGTCGCGGGCTCCGGGTTCTACGAGCGCCAGGAGGTCGCCGACTTCCGCAATCTGCTGACGGTGCTCGACGACCCGTGGAATGAGATGGCGCTGATTGCATTCCTGCGAAGCCCCATCGTGGGCCTGAGCGATACGTCGCTCATGATGCTGACGCTGGAGTCGAGCTTGGCGCGCGCGTTTCACTCCGGAGCGAGCATCGGCAACGAGGAGCAAGATGCGCGCTTGTCCGAGGCCAAGGCCATCCTTGCCGATTTGAACGACCGGCGCCAGGAACCGCTGCTTGAACTGCTGCGATACGCTCTGGAGCGGACCGGCCTGGAGGCAATTTATCTTTCGCAGTTCCTGGGCGTGCAACGTGCGTCGAACATCCGAAAGGTGCTAGAGCTGGTGACTTCCTTCTCGCGCACGAGCGCGCCGAGTCTCGGCGCATTCGTCCGCTACTTGGAAGACGTCGCCGCGGCGGAGATCAAGGAAGGCGAGGCGGCAGTCCAGATCGAAGGCGCGGACGCCGTGACGATCATGACGATTCACAAGGCCAAGGGCCTCGAATTTCCCATCGTCGCGATTGCGGACATGGCGCGCGGACCCAACATACGCCAGTCGCTGCCCGTGACGTGGCATCGCCATTTCGGCATTGCCGCGAGAACCTTGGGCGACGACGGCGAGTACCAGGAATGTCCCATGTACCGGATCGCGCAAAGCGTGCGGGAACGCGAGGAACGGGCCGAACGCGCGCGTATCCTCTACGTCGCCATGACGCGCGCCCGCGACTACCTGCTGTTGTGCGGCGCGCCGGAACAGGAACGCGAACGCAACAACAGTTGGTTTGCCGTGTTTCGCGAGTTGTACGATCTGCCGGACCGCGCCGATGGAGACGAATTCGGAGGGCCCGGCTGGAAGGCCGTCGTGCGCAGAATCAGCGCGGGACACCGCATCCCCGAGATGCGCATCGCGACGACTCCTCCTTCTCGCGACGATATCCTGAGACGGGTAGCCCCAGTTACAGCGCCGGGCATGGCGCCGGACGGAATGTCCGTCACGCGCGTGGCGGCGCTCCTGAACGTGCTCCCTGCGATGGAGACTACCGAAGCGGCGGGAAGCGGCGAACGAACCTACGCCTTGCTGAGAGGGTCCTTGGCACACAAAGTCCTTGAGCTATGGGACTTTCGATCGAACCCCGCGGACCTAATCGCACGACTGACGAGTACGGCGAACGTGAGCGCCGGCGAGCGCGAGCGCTTACGCCACGATCTGTTGGGGATCGCGAAACGCTTTTCGAATTCGGATCTTGCAACGAGGCTGGCCAATGCATCGGGAATGCGCGAGGCCCCCTTCGTCTTGCGGCTCGGATCGCATTTGGTTCACGGCATCATCGATTTCGTTTTGGACGACGGCACCATCATCGACTACAAGACGGGGACCCACCACCCCCATTTGCACGCGCACTACGAGACTCAGATTCGATTCTACGCCGCCGCGGTCCGCGTCCTTTGCGGCCTGGAACCGCCGGGCGCATTTCTCTGCTATATCGACGCCGCCGAAGGCGAATGGATCTCTCCCGTGGACGTGTCTGCTGCCGTGGTGGATGCCACGCTCGCGCAAGCCGCCGCGGCCCTGAATTCTCCTTGCGCGCCGTGGACGGATGAGAATTCCGGCGGCATCGCCAGATGAGGCGCTTCGCCGCCCTTGCCTTGCTGTTCGCTGTCCTCGTCTTCGCGACGCCCCCGGCCAATGCGCTGACGCTGCGGCACGGAGCAATCGTTGTCGAATACGACGCCTCGGAAGAAGCGCTTGCGCACGAGACGCTCGACATCCTGGCGCGCTCGGTGGACGAGTTCGCACCGCATCTGCCCATAGGCACAACCCCCATTCGCGTCATTGTATGCGACACGCAGCAGGAGTTCGCACGAAGCGCACCGGGGTACACGATGCGCGCGGTGCTGGGCATCGCCTATCCGGAGCAAGGCCTTATTGTGTTGAAAGCACCGGAACTGGCGGAGGGACCCAAAGACTACAAGGGAACGGTGCGGCACGAACTGGTCCATGTCTTGCTCGCGCGAAACGTGGACATGGCGCACGTCCCGCGTTGGCTGAACGAAGGAATCGCAATGGTCCTTTCGGGAGAACATCGCTACGAAAGCACGGCGCGAATCGCGCAGATGTACCTCTCGGGCAACCTTATCGAGTACCGGAACCTGGAGTTAGTCTTCCTGAGTCCCGGTCGCGAGTTGGAGTTTGGCGATGCCTACGCCCAGTCGCTGTCGATGACGCGACACCTGTCCCGGCTTTTGGGCGATGAGGGCTTCTGGGAGTTCGTGCGATCGCTCAAGACCCAGTCGTTCGGGGTTGCGCTCAAAGACCACTTGGGCATGGACGTGAACGGCTACTTCGAGGCGTGGAGGCGCTCGCTGTGGAAGTTTGCCCTTGTATTTTCACTTGTGTCAGGATTCTCAGTGTTTCAAGTGATGGCGTTGTTGACGTTTGTGGCCTATCTGCGCAAACGTAGGAGGGGGCAGCGCCTGATGCGGGTGTGGGAACGCGAAGAGGCGGAGTTGTTCGGCGATTCGTCCGGCGACAACGCGTCGAGCGATCCCGAATCAGGGGATGAGGAATACCAATCTTGCAGCGAATACGAGGAGGACGAGGACGAGGTCCGGTGACCGGCGCACAACCGGCCCGGGTCGCGGTAATCGGCGCAAGCGGAATCGGCAAGCATCACGCGCGATGGTGGGCGCTTTGCGGCGCCGAAGTCTGCGCCATAGCCGGCTCTACGCGGGCGTCGGTGGCTCGCGCCAAAGCGGGGCTAGAGGCGCAATTCGATTTTCGGGGGCAGGCGTATGCCGGCGTGGATACCATGCTGCGCAACGAATCGCCCGATATTGTCGATGTTTGCTCGCCCCCATCGCTGCACTACGAGCACGCGACGGCGGCCCTGAACGCGGGTTGCCACGTGCTGTGCGAGAAGCCATTCGTATTTGATTCGAATCTGTCTTCCGAGGCACTCATGAACCAGGCACGCGAACTGGTCGAACGCGCGCGGAAGGCGAAGCTTCGGTTGAGCGTTTGCTGCCAATACGCCCAGGGCGCCCAGGAGTTCCTGCGGCTTTGGAAAGGGCGCGAGAAGTTGGTGAGGTTCTATTCGCGCTTGGAGACGCCTGCCCGCGATAGGGCGCCGGACCCACGGCGGATATGGGTTGACCTGTCGCCGCACCCGATTAGCGTGCTTCTGGCATTGGCTCCGCGGGGGCACGTGGACTGGACCACGCTGACCACGTCCTTTACCGCACATGAAGCCACCGCGCGGTTCCAGTATCCCGTGCTGGGCGCGTCACCCGTGCAATGCGAAATAGTCGTGCGCAACAGCACGCGCCCCTCTGCTAACGTGCGGCACTTCAAGTTGAACGACTGCACCTTTGATGTCGACGGGGTCAAAGGCTCGGAAGGGGTCTATAGCGCCAGGATCAGGACGCCCTACGACAGCTACATCGAAATGGACATGATGCACGCGCTGATTCGTGATTTTCTTCACCATCAACCCGTGGTAAACTCAGCCGCGATGATGGCCAATCTTGCAATCATGACCCGCATTCTGGAAGTGACTCCATGACCTCGGACTCAAGCTCCTATGCGACCGGGTTGGTTGCCCCATGACCGATGATACCGGCAGACCCAAGTTGAAATGCGTGCCGGGTTACGGAAGTCCTTTTGGCGCCGTGATTCGTGCCGAGGGCGTGCAGTTCACGTTGTTCAGCCGCCACGCCACGCAAGTGTGGCTCGCCCTCTTCGATGACCCGGACGCACAGGAGCCCTACGAGGAGTTTCGCCTCGACCCATACATGAACCGAATCGGGGACGTCTGGACGGTCACGATTGAGGGATTAAAGGAAGGCGCGCTGTACCTCTATCGTCTTGCCGGGCCGACGGCGCGATTCAAGGGGCATCGGTTCGATCAAAACGCCTATGTGATGGACCCATATGCTCGAGCCTTCGCGGGCGATGCTGCGCAGCGCGTGCCCAAGTGCGTGGCCGTCTCCGATTTGCCGCCAGTCTCGGCCAGCCGGCGGCCACGCGTCCCCATGAGCCAAACGATCATTTACGAGGCGCACGTGCGCGGCCTCACCCAGCACCCATCGGGAGAAGTGAAGTGCCCCGGAAGCTATCGCGGTATCGTCGAGAAGATTCCGTACCTCAAGGAATTGGGGGTCACGACACTCGAACTCTTGCCGATTCACGAGGTAGGCGAATATTACCTGCCCCGCACGAATCCACTGACGGGAGAGACCCTGGTCAATTACTGGGGGTATAGCTCCATCGGCTTCTTCGCGCCCAACCGCCGCTATGCCTGCGATGTAGCCTTGGGCGGACAGGTGCGCGAGTTCCGCGCCATGGTCGATGCGCTCCATGAGGCGGGCCTCGAGGTTATCCTGGACGTGGTCTACAATCACACGTCGGAACAAAGCGGCTCGGAACCTCCGCAGTGCTTTCAGGGCATCGACAATAGCATCTACTACATGCTGGACGACAAAGGAGGCTATCGCGACCTGACAGGGTGCGGCAACACGCTCAACTGCAATCACCCGGTCGTGCGCGACTTGATTCTCGACTCGTTGCGCTACTGGGTAACGACGATGCAGGTCGACGGATTCCGGTTCGACCTGGCGCCTGTCCTGCGCCGCGACCGCTCCGGCCATCTCATGTATTTCGGTCCCTTGGTCGAGCACCTGTCGGAAGACCCGATACTGCGCGAGGTCAAGCTGATCGCGGAACCGTGGGACGTGGCGGGCGGATACCTGGTCGGCTCGTTCGGCGGAGAAGAATGGGCGGAATGGAACGGGCAGTATCGCGACGACGTACGCCGCTTCTGGCGCGGCGATATGGGCATGAAAGGCCACTTGGCCCTCCGCCTCACAGGCAGCCCCGACTTGTATGAAGACGACGGGCGCACGCCGTTGCACAGCATCAATTTCATCACCGCACACGATGGGTTCACGCTGCGCGACTTGGTCTCGTACAATTCCAAGCAAAACTACCTGAATGGCGAGGAGAACCGCGACGGCCTTTCGGAGAACTTCTCGTTCAATTGCGGCGTGGATGGCGAGACCGGCGACCCGTCGATCAACGCGCTACGGCTCCGCCTCCAAAAGAACATGCTCGGCTCGCTGTTCCTTTCGCTCGGTGTACCGATGTTGCTGGGCGGAGACGAGTTCGGCCGTACCCAGCGCGGCAACAACAACGCCTATTGCCAGGACAACGACATCTCCTGGTTCGATTGGAGCCTCGTCGAACAGAATCAGGATTTGTTGCGCTTCTGCAAAGAACTCATTCGATTCCGAATGGAGAACCCCGCCTTCACCAGACGCAAGTATTTCACGGGGACGCCCCGCAAACCGGGGGCCACGGCCGATATCCTATGGTTCAGCGCAAAGGGCATGCCCCAGAACTGGTCTCCGGAGGACTCGTCGCTGGCGTGCTGGATCAACGGCACCGAAAACGGCGGCGTTGCGCTCTACCTGATACTGAATCCCTCCTCCGAAGTCATCACATTCACGGTGCCGGAAGGGCAATGGCGAGTGCGAATCAATACGGCGCTCGCATCGCCGCAAGACATCCAGGATGCGGATTCCGCATTGCGCATTCAGGCGGGGTATCGCGTCGTCTGCGCGTCGCGCTCGCTCATCCTGCTTTCGGACCACGCATCGTCCTACTGAGACGGACGCGATGCGTCTCACCGCATGAGCGACAGAAGGGCGTCCGTTCCCGGCTTGCCCGAAGTCTCGTCGACAAATCCCAATACCGTGCCCACCAGCAGCGAGGCGATGCCAAAGCACAGAATCACGCCATACACCGCGAGACCCGCGTGCACGACTTTGCGTAGCGTGCCCGGCCATCCGCCGGACAGGGGCAGTCCCGCGAGCACGGACAAGGGGACGGCGATGAAGAGCGTCCATCGGAAGAGCGAGCCCCCTTGCGTAACGATCCACCCCCACCCCGGAGAAACCGTGGGCGTGGCTTGCGTAATCAACAAGACGGCGTGGGCAAGAAAGGTGACGAGCAGGCCGGTTGAAAAGTACAACGCCAAGGCGATTCCGAATGCAACACTCGCGGATTTGGCCACGGCCACCCAGTCGATAGCGTCGAACGGGGACTTTCCCTCGACGGTGAAGTACACGTAGAAGTAGACGGCCAAATAACCGGCCAGCAGAAAGGGCAGCAAAAAGGGAATGAGGCCGAGCATGACGGCAATGAAACGGACAATTACAGGATCGTAGCCAAACCGGCGCGCAATGCCCGCGCACACGCCCAGCCAGACTCGGTTCTGCCAATTGAGCAGGGACATGTCTTCGTTTCGATTCATCGAAAACCCATTGACTTGCGGCGGTATCGCCTCGCTCACCTGAACCCCAAACTGGCGAGAAGTATACCCCAGTTCCTGGCGCCAACGGTAGGGCGCTTTCGCCGAAAGCGCCTCTTCACCCTTACCCGCGGACTTCGGTCTCCCGCGGACGTTTCGGCGAAACGTCCCTACCTTTACGCGGACTTCGGCGGCAGATCTTTGCCGCGGCCCGGGTGTGCTACACTTCTGCGCAATTCCTGGAGCAAGGGGAGGCTTCGGCCATGGAACATTCCGAGGGAACGGGCATTCTGCACGAGCGGTATGACTGGCTGGATCAGGCGCGCGGGCTGGTCGTACTCCTGCTGATCGTATCCATGCCAACGGCAGAGTTTTCCGGAGACGTTCTGACGGGCGACCCCACGCTTGGGCCGCCGATGCTGAACCACGGCTACGACTACTTCGACGGCTATCCGCCGATTATCACGTTCATCGACATCGGGCAAGCGCTGTTCATGTTGGTGATG
>JBHEKO010000529.1:0-3752 GCA_041859475.1 Candidatus Hydrogenedentales bacterium | reverse complement strand
GGCATTCCATGCGCCCAAGTCCTCCATCGGCGATTACGGCGCGGCGCTCCAACTGACGCTGCTGGGCGACTTGGCCATCGGCACCCTGTTTATGACCCTTCTGCCCAAGGCGAGCGGACTCAAAACCGGCCAAGAAACCCGCCGCTTTCTCGGGGTCTTCGTGCGCCCGATGGGGCTTGCGGCAGCCGCCGCACTCCCTATCATCCTTCTATCGGGGCCCATCGTACTCCTCACGTTTGGGCCCGACTACGACCAAACGGCGACACTTTTCGCCATCCTGCTCATCGGCACCTTGTTTGCCATGGGCAGCGCCCCGGCAGGGGCCGCCCTGTACGGCTTGGGACATTCGCGGGCTATCGCCTTGCTGGAACTGACGAAACTCGTTGCCACGCTGGTCCTTGGCGTGATCGTGGTGCCCCGTTTCGGCGTGTTTGGAATGGCCTGGGCCGTCGCCGCCGTGAAGGGTGCGGTTGGCGTAGCCACCTATTTCGTGGCATCGAAATACGCCCGTTTGATTGCCCCGGATCCCCCGGAGGGAATGGGGCCTGAACCATTGGTGTAAATTCTGGACAGTTGCGAGGAAGTCGTCTATAGTATTGGCTGGTTAGGCGCAGGGAATTTTGGAGCGATCCACCATGACCGCTTGGATAGATACGGCAGGAGCTCGGCGACCGAGCATGATGGCCGGACTGGGAATTACCGGTCTTGCTTTGGTGCTTGCGCTGGCGATAGTGGCCTTGGGCGTCAAGGCGCTCGTCGCGCTGATCGGCGCCGTTGTGTTTGTGCTGATGTTGCGCAACCCGATGGTCGGGTTGTACGTCACGACCGCGTTGCTGTTGCTTTCCGGTACGGGCTCGAACATTGGCGCCTTTGCGGGCGGCGTTCCGGTTACGGGCGCGAAGCTGGTGGGGATAGCCACCATTGCGGCGTGGCTTTTGAACGCCATGTCCACGGGGAAACGATTCTATACGGGATGGCCCGTGGTGCTCGCGTTGGTGTTTACCGCATGGGCGTCGGTTGGAATCATCCTTTCGCTTGCTTGGCGCGCCCAATGGCCGGAGTGGACGCGGCTGCTCACCGTCGTCGGCTACTTCATCCTTGCCGTGCATTTGCTAAACACCCGCGAACGAATCCATCGGTTTGTCGTGCTCGTGCTCGTATGCGGCGCGGCGATGAGTGCGTTTGCCGTGGCGCAGTATTTCCTGCCAAGTCTTCAAGCCGGAGGCGTCAGCGGTATCCAGAGCGTTGCCGGCGGCGGGGAATTGGCCTATGTCGATCCGGAAGGCGTGTCCTCCGGAGCGGCGGTGCGCGTCAGCGGGCTTACGGGACACTCCAATTGGCTAGCCTTCGCGCTGTTATTGATGCTGCCGCTCAACGTGTACTGGTTCTCCACCGTGAAATCGCTGAGGTCAAAGACACTCATCGTCTTGTGCGCACTTCTTGAAATCGCGGCGCTTGTATTGACGTTCACCCGTTTGGGCCTGCTTGTCGGCGTTATCGTGGCGCTCGCGCTGGTGATCAAGCAATTGGTCAGAATGAACCCGTACCGGCTGGTCGCCCTTGCGGTCGTGCTTGTCCTCGGTTGGGCGTTGCTGCCCGGCGCATACAAGGATCGCGTTCTCGACTTCTCAAGTTACTCGGGCAGCGAATCGACAAACGCGCGTATCGAGTTGCAGGAGTATGCCTGGGAGTACATGCAAGACTTTCCCATCGCCGGAGTCGGCCTCGGCGGGTTTGGCCTGAAGTTCTACGACGAAAACTCGCGCTTCTCCGCCATGCTTCGCTGGATGAACAAGGAGTTGGGCTGGAACCCGGTGTACTACGGGCCGCACAACATGTATTTGCAGGTTGGGTCCGAAGCGGGCGTCGTCGGCTTGGTGCTGATGATTCTCCTAATGTTCCTCGGACTTTGGAACGCGCATAAGGCGCAGCGCATGTTTCGGGAAGCGGACGACTCCCAAATGGCACTGCTGGCGGGAACCGTATTTGTAAGCCTCCTCGCCTTTGTGTGCTGCGCCGTCTTTCTCCATGCCCTCCACCAGAAGATCTGGTGGATGGTGATGGCCTTGGCCACCGTGCTGCCTTTGTACGCCGCGACGCTCAAGCGCCCTGAAAAGAACGGCGCCGCCGGCGCTTCGCCCAACGGGGCCGCGCCCATCGCACACTCGTGAAGTCGCTCCGCCTGTCCGTGGCAAGTCTGGTATGCATCTACGCCGCGGTAGCCGCGCACGCGCTCACGGGGACCGTGAAGACTTCCGGGTCTTCCGGGGCAGCGATTCCCTACGCATTCGTCGGCCTCATGAACAACGATTATTCCATGGCTGGACAGGCCACCACGGACCTCTCAGGCCAATTCGCCATCACCCCCGAGAAGCCGGTCGCGTCGGGTTATCTCTTCGTACAGCCGCCCGCCCAGGAAAACGCCGAGGGGATAGGCATCTACTCGGCGCAACCGCGCATGTACCGGTACGGCGGCGAGGAAACCGCCGCGATTGAACTGCCGCTCGCGGGATGCATCGTCATCAAAGTCTATGATGAAAATGGCAATCTGCTTCGCTGGGAAGATCTGCGCAAGCGCGGCCTGTTTGCCGATCAATTCATGTATGCCACCGACCTCGACGACCGCGCCGTGCCCGCAGTGTGCTGGCCGGTGTACGACACGATTGCGCGCGACAAAGGGCAGCCGAGGGAACTTGGCCTGCCCGCGCTCGTCGTCGAACCGGGGACACCCATCGCCGCGAATCTGCTCTTCTGGCAGACGTCCTCTTACGGACGCCTTCATCTCCGCGCCGACAATGCAGGCAAGGGATATGCCGTGGCCAAGCCGGGCGATTCGCAGGTCATCGACGTGAATGTCGAGTTGTTGAAGACGGCGCTGAACGATTATGCGAAATCCGGCCTTCTGAAAGACGCCAAGCTTACCCAGTTTCGCGATGAATGCAATCGGGTAAGCGCCGAGGCCGATCCGAAAGCGCGCGCAGCAGCCGCAGACAAAGCGCTTTGTACGCTGCTGCGCGACCGTGACGAGGCACAGCTTGAAGCCGCGCGCACGGCCATTCCCGAGGTGCGCAGCGGTTCCGTGGCGATTACGGTGAAAGATGCCGCGGGCAAACCCATTCCGGGGTGCGCAGTCCGGATCGTCCCGAAATCGCAGGATTTCCTATTTGGCGTTTTCGAGGGAAGCCCGTACAACGCATCCGCGTTTCGCGTTGCGCGCGAGGCGGGCTTCAATCTCGCAACCGTGTTGATGGGCTGGGGCTGGACCGACGAAATCGGAACGCCCACGGGCGCGTCGGGTATCGATCAAACCTTCGGCATCTCCGCGCTGCGCAAGATGAACTACACCGTCAAGGCGCACGGAGTCGTTTGGCTGCAAGGCTATGGCATTCTGCCCCAGCGCGTCGCGAGCCTGTCGCCCGAGCAGTTGACCGCGGCCGCTGTCGAGCACGAGGGAAAGTTGGCCGATGCGTTCGGCAAGCACGTCGGGATTTGGGAAGCGATGAACGAGCCCAACTTCACGAACGAAGCCGGCTATACACGCAGCGCCATGCTCGATCTATTCGGCAAGTCCGCTGCACGCCTCAAGCAGAAACCCGAGACGGCAACCTTGGTGAACGGCGCGCACGAAAGCGGCTACGGCAAGGCGTTCGGCCTCTATGGACTCGACAACAAACCCGTCGAACATTGGGCGTCAACCTACTCGGCGTTTCTTGCCGAGGCCGAACGTGCCGGCCAATTGAAGAACGTCGATA
>JBHEKO010000230.1:0-3838 GCA_041859475.1 Candidatus Hydrogenedentales bacterium | reverse complement strand
GGGTATTCGGACGCGCGGGTGCTGCACGATCTCGCGGGCATTCCCCGGATCGCCACCGCGCGAAAGCCGCTCCTATGAAGCCGCCGACACATTCGACCGCGGTCCGCGAGATGCCCGAAGAGGAGCGTCCGCGCGAACGCTTGACGCATCTTGGTGTGGGGGCCTTGCGCGACGCCGAGCTCATCGCCGGCCTGTTTCGCTCGGGCACGCGCGAATTGGGGGCCATCGCGCTGGCCGAAAGCGTGTTGCATCATTTCGGCGACCTCCGCGCCTTGGCGCGGGCTTCGCTCGAAGAGTTGCAGCGCGTGAAAGGACTTGGCCTCGTGAAAGCCATCGAAATCAAAGCCGCGCTCGAACTTGGCAAGCGCCTCTCCTCGCACATTGCCCAAGCGCGCCCAAAGATCTCGAGCGCCGAAGACGTGTCGCGCTTGCTCATGATCCGATTCAAAGACTGCGAACAAGAAGAATTCAAAGCACTGCTCTTGAACGCGAAGAACGAAGTCTTCAAGATACACGAAGTGTCCAGCGGCGGATTGGACGCGACGATGGCGATGCCGCGCGACGTATTTCGGCAAGCGGTGCGCGACGGCGCGGTTTCGATAATCGTATGCCACAACCACCCGAGCGGCGACCCGGAGCCGAGTCGCGACGACGTAAGCCTAACCAGACGCCTGAGCGAGGCAGCGGGAGTATTGGGTATCAAATTGTACGATCATGTTGTGTTTGGCGACGGACGTTACGTCAGCCTCAAGGAAAGGGGGCTGATGTGAAACAGCCGTTTAGCGCCTGGCGCGAAGGCCTTCGATACTACGCGCCGCCGTTTGTGGTGGGCATAGTCCTGCTCGCGTTGCCGTGGGGCGGGGTATGGACGGACGTGGCCGGCGGGATAGCGGTCGCGTTCGGAGCCTATGCCCTGTTCTTCTTCCGCGACCCCAAGCGCGAACTCCCCAGCGGCGCGGATGTGCTGGTTTCGCCAGCGGACGGCACCATCGTCGGAATCGAAGAACTCCAAGAGTCCCCGCACTACGACGGCCCGTGTCGGCGCGTCTCCATCTTCCTGTCTGTGTTCAGCGTCCACGTAAACCGTGCGCCCTTTGATGGCACAGTCGAGGCCGTGTCGTACAAACCAGGTGCGTTCAAAAACGCGATGCGGGCGGATACAACGACAATCAACGAATCCAATGCCATCCGCTTTCGCACGGACCGCGGCTTGATTACCGTACGCCAGATTTCGGGAGCGATAGCGCGGCGAATCGTGTGCCGATGCGCCGTCGGGGACAAATTGGAGCGGGGGGAACGCTTTGGGATGATCAAGTTTGGCTCCCGAACGGAGCTGTATCTTCCGCTAAACGCCCGGATTTGTGTTACATTGAAGCAGAAGGTGAGCGGTGGTTCGACGGTAGTCGCCGAACTCCCGGCGCCCGAGAGGTGACACCATTTCGATGATGGAACGCAATCCATTCAAACGCGGGTCGGGACGCAAAGGCTTCAAGCTCGCGGCTTCGCAGCGCCGCAAACGCGCGGGCGCAAGCCCAAGTGCGAGTACGAGTACGAGCAAGCGCCGCCCCATAAACGTGTTGGCAAGCGCCATCACCACACTCAACCTGTATTGCGGCATAGCGAGTATTTTCGCCGCGATTGAAGGCCACTACGAGAAGGCGGCCTATCTCATTTTCGCGGGCATCGTCATGGACATGCTGGATGGGTCCGTGGCGAAGATGACGAAGAGCGTGTCGGAATTCGGCAAGCAGTTGGACAGCCTATGCGACGTAGTGACATTTGGCGTGGCGCCCGCGGTGTTGATCTTTACCGTGTATCTGCCTGAGGAAGTCAACTTAGTCAGCCGCACCGGTGCGGTCATGGCCATCATCTACGCCATTTGCACGGCATTGCGCTTGGCGCGGTTCAACGTGTATCAGTCCGAAATTCGCGAGTACTTCGTAGGACTACCTTCGCCAGCAGCGGCGGCGACAGTCGGTTCGTTTGTCTTGTTCACCGAATACTTCGAGATGAAAGTCGCCTTCTGGGTACTTGGTCCGTTGACCTTGTCGCTCGCGTACATGATGGTCAGCACGCTGCGGTATCAGAAGGACAAGATGAAGTCGATGGTACTCGCACCGCGCCACGGATTCCGCCTGCTGGCCATTTGCGCGGTAGCGATTGCGGTCTTCGACCAGGCCAGCCGGCACTCGCCCTCCATTGTGCTGTTCCCGATGGCGGCTTCCTACTGCCTCTTTGGAGTCGTGGACGGAATCTACCGGCGCTTCTTTTTGGCGGGTGGCCGTTCCAAGGCAGCCGGTGAAGGCGAATCGGGCACGCTGGCGGGCCCGCCCTCAAAGACAGGCGACCTTTTGTAGACATCAACACCTTCCACGACAAGGACCTTCAACACGGCGGCAATGGGCACCGCCAAGAGCAGCCCAAGGAAGCCCAAGAAACTGCCGAATACCATAATGGCCAGGATGACCCAAACGGGGCTCAGCCCGACCTGTTCGCCGACAATCTTCGGCGTTATCACGTTTCCTTCCAGCAACTGCACAATTCCTATCGTGATAAGCACGCCTAGCACGTGCCAATCGATTCCATATTGGGCCACCGCCATGGTCAATGCGAACACCGCAACGATCAGGACGCCCAGATAAGGGATGAAGCTGGCAAACATCCCAAACACACCGATCACAAGAGCCATGACTTGTAGCCCTGAAATCAGGAAACCAACCGTGTACATTGCGCCAAGGCAGACACAGACAGTCGTCTGGCCCCGCAAGAAGCTACGCAACTGACTATCGATCTTCCCGGCGATTTCAACAGTCTTTGGGGCGTAGCGGGGGGGAAGTAGCGAACGCCCCCCTTGGACGATGCTGTCGAAGTCTTTGAGCAGATACCCCGCGACGAAGGCGAAGAGGGCGAAGTTCGCCACGAAAAGCACGACTTGCAGGAGCGAATTGCCCAACGACGCAAATACTCCGGCGATGCTTACGCCCGCACTTTTCCCGGCGACTGCCAGATTCGCTGCATTGTTGCGAACGAATTGGAGCGACTGCCCCTTGACGTACTCGCCGACTCTCGTCCGAATGACAGTCAACGCGTCGGGATCCTGATCTCCGGGTTCAATCCATCCCGCTTGCCGCAGCAAGTCCTCCAGGCGCTCGCTTTCGAGAAGGGAGCCGAGCAGCTCGTTTCCACGCCCCATCTCGCTGCGCGCGGACTTCACAATGGAGTCGCCTTGGGCAATAATGCCGGGAACAACGACGAATGGAATGCTTAGGCAAAGTAGTATGGCGAGAATGGCCAGTGCACCGATGGTCACGCCCCGGGGAATTCGCCGGGCCTGGAAGTAGTCCACAACGGGATCGAAGATGTAAGCGACGATAAAAGCCAGAAAAAGGGGAACCAGCACCGGGCGGAGGATGTAGGCCAGGATGCCCACCAAAACGATTGCCAAGAGGGCGCCAACGGCACGTACCCAGGGATTGGCCAACACGGGGTGCGACATGGACTCGTTCTCCTTACGCGTACACCATGGGTGCGGGAGCATAAGACGCTACCCAGCAACGAATTGCATTGACTTGCAAACTCGACGAAAGCATTCTACCATTAATAGTGAAGAGGATAAAACGCCCGCATTGCAGAAGGAGTAAAAGATGCCTCGGGCGATGGCACTTATCGCATTATTCGTTCTTGGGGGACTGGCGACTCTTGCCTCCGCCGACACCCTGAACCTCAAGAACGGCGATCAAATAAGCGGCAATCTCGTAGAGATTGCCGACGGCGTACTCGTTTTTCGCACCACCCTCGCCGGACAGATGATGGTCCCCGTGAGCCAAGTCGTATCGGT
>JBHEKO010000179.1:0-4624 GCA_041859475.1 Candidatus Hydrogenedentales bacterium | reverse complement strand
GCCCCCCAAGCGAACGTAGAATTACGAATCGACTGCTAGCCACTGTACTCTTGATCATGCCCGTGATTGCCGTGTTACCGTACTTTGGTTTTGCCTTCATGTATCCTCACGCAGTGTTATTTGCCAATTATGCGATGCTGCTTAGCTTGCTGCTTGTTCTGCTTGCGTCGGGCGTGGGGATTGCCCTGTCAAAGAGGTGGGCTGTGTGGGCAACGACGGCAGGCATAGTTCTTATCGGGATTCTCTACGTCCAGGACTCTGTGTGGACGCCAAGGAGAGATGCACCGTCTTCACATGACACAGTCACGCGCGAGGATGTCTCGCAGGATAGTTCTGGCGATGTCACCTATGCGGTAACAGTAGTGGTGAACGATTACCTCAGCCCGCGTCCCTATCTGTTGGCATTGTTTGTCATCGCGCTGATTCACACGCTGCGAGACCGGCTCATCGCGTGGTGGTTGGGGCGACGGGTTGCGGGAGCCTCTCCGCAAGTTTTGTAACGCCGCCTTCCAGGCGGCATTGGGCGGCAGACGGAAGGTGGTATGCTGAAGACTTAAGAGCCGGCAAGATGCCGGCGTTACAAAGACTGTCAACCGCTGTGAAGATTGCCGGGGCGACAGGACGTTATCGCCGCCACTTCTTCTTCTGGCGCATCTCTTTGATGCCGTGGCGAAGGGACGATTGCAGTCCCGTCAGGATGACGATAGCCGCGGCGGCGGTAATGCCGAGACCGATCTTGACCGACAACGGGTCGTAGTAAATCGCGACGTCGCTTTCGCCCTTCGAAATCTCGATGCCCCGGAACATGATGTCCACGGGGAACATCTTCGCAGGTTCTCCGTTGACCTGGGCCTTCCAACCGGGATACCACGCGTCGGCCTGAACCAACACGCCGGGCGGCGTGGATGGAATCTTGACTTCGGTGCGCGTAGTGCCGATACGGTTCACAAGGACTTCAGGCGTGGGAAGCGTGGGCGGCGGCTGAGGCGCGACGGCTTGTTCCATCAAAGGCGGCTGTTCGCTGCTGAGTTTGGTCGCGTCGATCCCGTCAACTGCGACCCCGCTGTACGCCATCCACGCATACGGCTTCGCGTCGAGGTCTTGGAAAAGCACGGCCCCGGAAGGGAACATCTTCTCAAATTTGAGCAGCGGACGTATTGCCGCGAACTTGCCTTGCACGTCTTCTTGGGCGAGCAACAACGACGGGGTTCCCGCGCGGCGCAGCAAGAGCGGGTCTTCAGCAATGCGCGAGCGGAAGGCCTCATGCCGTTTCAACGACACGCCCGCCGCGCTGTAGACCTGCGGGATGCCGTTGCCCGCAAGTGGCCATTGGCTCAGGGTATCGCTGCCTCCGACGCGTCCGCCCGATTGCTGGAAGAGGCGCACGAAAGCCGTCTCGGGAAAAAGCCGGTCGGCGGGCGTATAGGGCATGGCCAAACCGAAGGCCAGCATGAGGTCGACGACGGTAAGTCCGCACATGGCGTAGCCCAGCAGACGCACCGAAGGCTTCAAGGTTGTCGCTGCCAGCACGACGAGGAGCACGAGCATGATCGCGAAATCCAGGATGATCTTCCAGCCGTACGCGCCCATGGACACGGCGAGCCCTTGGTGCCCCGCGACGACTACGCCCACGGCGAGCACCGCGAACAAGGGACCGACAAAGAGCAGGCGTCTCAACGAGGCCATGCAATCCTCGGCGTTGAGGTGCAGCCATTCCTCCATGGTGGCCGCGGCGACGAGCGCCAGAACGAAAGCGCCGGGCGCGAGGTAGTGCTCGGGATTGAGGAAGCGCAATACGGGGACTTCAACGAGGTACTGCGCGCACATGGCCAACGCGAGCATCATGGCCGCCGCCGCCATGAGGGCCTCAATGCGGCGGCGTTGCCGCGTACTAGCGAAACGGCGTAGCGAAAACCAGACCGGGAGCATCAGCACGGGGGCGATTCCCACGTGGAGCAAGCCCGCCACGCGACGGGATTCCGCCTCGGCGAACGTCGCCGCTTTGGCGGTCCCGAAGCCGCTCGGAAGGAAGGCGCTGATCAAGTCGTGAAGCTGCGGGAAATACGATGCGGGTGCGCGACCGCCTTTCGCGGATTCGCCCAGGAACTCGATGAAAGGAAGTATCTGGATGGCCGCAAGGCCTACCGCCAGCGTCAGGCTGATGGCGAATACGGTAACCGGCGTGAACCAATCGCGCACGGGGCGCATGTCCATGGTGAAGCGCAATGCGAGATACACCACGCTGAACAGGAGTACCGCCGCAAGGGTCTCGGGGTCGCCACCCAAAAGCATGAGGGCAAAGGCGAGCGCGCCGCGCGACCATACGCGGGGGTGGTTCAGGGCCAGGCGCTCGCAGAAGAGGATGACCAATGGGAGCCACGGAATGACGTCCGAGATTGGATACGCGCACCATAGCGCGAGGTGTCCGCTCATCTGAAACGAAAGCGCCACGAATAGGGCTATGGGCCTGGCGAAGCCAAGCCTTCTCGCGGCGTAGAACGCGCAGAATCCGGCCACGAGGAGTTTAGCCAGTATGGATATCTGAAGCGCAGCCAGGATGTCGAGGAAATAGAACGGAAGCGAGAAGGGGGAGAGGCAGCGCGTGCGCCACAGGGCAAGGAACGGCAAGCCGCAACTCTCCAACGGGTTCCAGAGCAAATCCTTGTATCCGGTCGCGGATTCCATGTGGGCATACCACGGATAGATCCGCTGCGCCATCAGGTTCATGTGGGCGTCGTCGATCGGCATAGCCACCGACGGTCGGGCCTCTTCCCACGGCGCAAAAGACAGGACGCTGTCGACTCCGATGGGCGCTTCGCCCCGGGTCAGAGCCGGCCAGAGCAGGAGCAGAGGGACGACCACGAGTATGATGATGCATACCGCGTTGTCGATGAACCTCCGCAGGCGATGCGAACCCCCCTGCCCGTCTTGGAACAGTACCACCTAGGCGCTCCTCGACGGCGGCGTGTGAATGCCTGCGCCATAGTAGTCTTCCGCCGCCTCCATCACGGTTTCCGCCAAGGTCGGATGCGTGTGGATAGTGTGGGCGATGTCTTCGACGGTGGCTTCGAGCCGGATGGCCAAAGCGGCGGCCGCAATCAACTCCCCGGCTTCGGGCCCCATGATATGCACGCCAATGACTTGGTCCGTTTTCGCGTTTCCGATGATCTTGACCATCCCGTCTGTTTCGCCCATGGTGTGGGCGCGTCCGCTGGCCATCATGTTGAAACGGCCAACCTTGGTCTCTATCCCCGCAGCCTTGGCTTTGGTTTCCGTGAGACCTACGCTGGCGACTTCCGGAGACGTGAAGGTGCAGGCCGGAACCACGCGGTAGTCCATGGTCTTTCGGCCGCCCATGGCGTTGGCCGCCGCGACAAGTCCCTCGGAACTGGCACCGTGGGCAAGCATGGTCTTGCCGACCACGTCGCCGATGGCGTAGATGCTGGGGACGGTGGTTTCCATGCGCTCGTTAACATTGATCTTGCCGCGCTGCCCAAGCTCGACGCCAAGGCCGGGCGTCTCGGAGACGACCTCGGAATGGTACCGGCGTCCGATACCGACAAGGACAATGTCCGCATCGACGGCGTCAGTTTTGGCCCCGTCGAACTCGACGTGCACGCCGTTCTTGCCCACCTTGAGCTTCTTGACCGTGGTCTCGGTGCGGACGTCGATCTTGCGCTTTCTGAACAGGTCGCCCATGCGCTTGGAGATTTCCTCGTCGTCGTTGGGAAGCACACGGGGAAGCATTTCAACGAGGGTGACGTTGACGCCAAAAGCGTTCCACATCGAGGCGAATTCGGCACCAATCGCGCCCGCGCCCACGATGACGGCGGACGTGGGAAGCTCTTCCAGGTCGAGGGCTTCCGTGCTGGTGATGACCCGCTTGCCGTCGGTTTCCAGCCCGGGCAACTGCGCGGGCGAACTGCCGGTCGCGATGATGATGGCGTTGGCCTCGATTTGCTCTTCTCCCACAAGAATGCTGTGTGGTCCGGTGACCTTGGCATTGCCTTGTATGAGTTGGATGCCGTTGGCCTTGAAAAGGTTACGGATGCCGGCTTTATTGGATTTCACCACTTCGTTCTTGCGCTTCACGAGGGCCTTGAGGTTGACGCCGAGGTCCGACACGTCAAGCCCAAAGCGGTCGGCGTGCTGAAGTTTGTGGTAGAGGTGCGCGGTATGGATCAATGTCTTGGTGGGGATGCAGCCCCAGTTCAGGCAGACGCCGCCGAGCTCTTCGCGCTCGATGGCGATGACTCTTCCGCCGAGTTGTGCGGCACGTATGGCTGCTACGTAACCGCCAGGACCCGTTCCAATGACAGCAACATCGCAATGGTTCACGACTAAATTCCTCTTCGAATGTGCGCGCTAACGCGCGAAGAAAACACGTTTAGATGTCAGTTTGTAAACAGAATACTCAAAACTCGTCAAATGGCCTTCCGAATCCATCGGTTAAGCCAAAAGCTCCGAATCCTAGAATGCCGCCGCCTCGAGGATGGCCTTGAGGCGTCCCATGAACTGCGCGGCGACCGCTCCGTCTATGACGCGGTGGTCGCTCGACAGGGTCATCTTCATCAGGGGGCGGACGTGGATGCCGCCGTCGATAACAACGGGCCTGTCCTTAATC
>JBHEKO010000608.1:0-5227 GCA_041859475.1 Candidatus Hydrogenedentales bacterium | reverse complement strand
CCCGAGGCCTGAAAACTCCCAACCCGCGTAGAGGCCGTGCATGTCTCCTTGCTGTACAGCCAGCCACGGCACAGGGCTCGCCCCGTCGTCGCAATTTGGGGCGAGGTTGAGGCTATAACCCGCATTCAGTGGCTCGGTGCTCGTCCCGCCTTGCGTGCTCGCGTTGCCACCGCCACGCTTTATTGACCAGACCTTTGCGTCGCCGTTGGGTTTCAGGCTGCGCAACGACAGGCTGTCTTGGTGCGTCACGACGACGTTCGTACTGGATTGGTTTTCCAACGTCAACCAATGCTCGACGGGGCCTCTCCCTTGCCGAGCGCGCCAGATGGATTTGAGTAGAAGTCTCGGGCTGTCGTTCTGAAACGCAATCGTGAGCGTCGTGCTGTCAGCGGACATCGTCCCATCGGAGAAGCGCCACTGCAACGACACGTCCGTGCCGTTGACAGTCACCGTCGACATCAGGGGCACAGGCGATGCAGCGTCGATCCATGCGTTTGCGCCCGCGGTGTCTTCGAGGCGGCGAATCACCGGTTGGTTCGACTCGACGCCGAGGGTGATGCGCGTGTCATCGGTGGAGAGTGACCAGACACCGGGGAGAACGTCAGATGCGGAAGAAACCAGCATCACAGGAATCGCGACAAGCAATGCGGAGAACATACGCGCACCTCCACGGTGGTGTTGAAAATGACCGGAATATCCCCACAACACGGCAGTCTAGCACAACGCGTTCGACATCGGTCCCCCAAGTTGCCAATAAGCTGAATTGCTCAACTGCTGGGGTCCGGCTGAGACAGGGTGGAATGAAGAGCCGGCTGGAAGCCGGCGGTACAACTTGTGAATACTACTTACGAAGTTCACTCGTCGATCGCTCCACTTGCGCCCACGCTCACGTTTCGCATACATTTCTCTCTCGAATCACGTCATTACCAACCCTTCGAGGTGCCCCATGGCTCAGTCCTCCATGAACCGCAGACAATTCTTCCAAGCCGGAGCAACCGTCGGCGCGGCACTTGCCGCCACCTCCGCGGCAGTCGCCCAGGAACCCAAGAAATACCAGGGCGGCCTCAGCCAATGGCCCTTGGTGCTGAACGCCAGCACCATCCGGCCCACGCCCCTCAAAGACAAGATCCGCGTCACGGCGGAAGCCGGCTACGACGGAATCGAGCTGTGGGTCAAAGAGCTCGAAGAATACGAAACGGCAGGCGGCAACCTCACCGACCTCGGCAAGGAAATCGCCGACCTCGGTTTGTCGGTACCCAACGTTATCGGTCTTTGGGACAGCATGCCCCCGACGCAAGAAGAGTGGGACAAGATTCTGCCCACGTCGCGCGAACGCATGCGCATGTCGGCTGCGGTCAAGTCCAAACATGTGGCCGCACTGCCGTTCCCCGACCGCGAAAACTTCGAGCACCGCTGGGGCACGGACCGTTACCGCGACCTTCTGAAAATCGGACGCGAAGAGTACGGCATCCTGCCTGCCCTCGAATTCGTGGGGTTCGTGAAAGGCGTTAACCGCTTGGGCTTTGCCAGCGGCATGGCCATCGACGCCGACGACTCCGATGCAGCCATTGTCGCCGACACGTTTCACCTCTATCGCGGCGGCTCAGGCTTCAACGGCGTGAAACATCTGAACGGCAGCTTCATCGCGGATTTCCATTGGAATGACATTTCCGCGGATGTGCCCCGGGACCAGGCCGCCGACGAACATCGCATCTATCCCGGTGACGGCATCCTTCCCCTGGTCCCGCTGCTGAAGGACCTTGCCTCTATCAACTATACCGGTCCACTCTCCCTCGAACTCTTCAACCGAGAACACTGGGCAATGGACCCGAAAATAGTCGCCGAAACTGGCCTGCGCAAGATGCGCGAGGTTATCGAAAAGGCAAAGGCCTAACCGTCGGAACCCTGCCATTCCCCAAAGCTCCTATAGGTCTCATCGGTCTTATAGGCCCCATAGGTCGTTTAGGTCGTTTAGGAAGATTGGAGCGGGAAACGGGGTTCGAACCCGCGACATCCAGCTTGGGAAGCTGGCACTCTACCAACTGAGTTATTCCCGCCCCGATTGGTACTGCAAATGTATCATCGTCCCCATCCGGTGTCAACTCGATGGACATGCGGAATGCGACGTACTACAATGATGCGTCACCTGGAGAAGAGTGCCTTCAGAAGCGGCGGGAATCGAGGGGGTTGACAAATTGGTGGAAAAATGGCACCCTTCGGATGTGGTGAATAAGTTTTCAGTATATCGCAAGGAGAAATGACCCATGGCCGCGGCAAAAGAAGATCCAAAGACAAAAGCTCTCGATATCGCAGTAGCCCAACTCGAGAAACAGTTTGGACGAGGTACCCTGGTTCGCTTGGGGGATAATCAATTCGACAACCGGGTCCGCTCGATCTCGACGGGAAGCCTCTCGCTGGACATAGCGACTGGGGTAGGCGGTTTGCCGCTGGGCCGCGTGGTCGAGATTTTCGGGCCAGAGTCTTCCGGTAAGACGACGCTGGCCTTGCACGTTGTGGCGAGTTCCCAGCGCCGGGGCGGAATCGCCTGTTTCATCGACGCCGAACACGCCCTTGACCCGGCGTTTGCGACCAAGATTGGCGTAGACATCGACAATCTCCTGGTCTCCCAGCCGGATACGGCGGAACAGGCTTTGGAGATTTGCGAGGCCCTGGTCCGCAGCAACGCGGTTGAGGTGGTCGTAATCGACTCCGTGGCCGCGCTGGTGCCGAAGGCGGAAGTCGAAGGCGACATGGGCGACAGCCATATGGGATTGCAGGCGCGTCTGATGTCCCAAGCGTTGAGGAAATTGACGTCGTCGATAAGCCGCTCGGGCACACTCGTGATCTTCATCAACCAGATTCGCGACAAGATCGGAGTGATGTTCGGCAGTCCTGAGACGACCACCGGTGGCCGGGCTCTGAAATTTTACGCAAGCATACGCATCGATGTCCGGCGCATCGCTACGATCAAAGAGCGTGAAGAGGACGTGGGCAACCGGGTTCGCGCAAAAGTCGTCAAGAACAAGATGGGCCCCCCCTTCCGTCAGGCCGAATTTGACATCCTTTTCAACGAAGGAATCTCGCGCGAAGGTGATATACTGGACCTTGCGATTGAGGCCAAGCTCATTCTGAAGAGTGGCGCTTGGTTTTCGATGAATGGCGAGAACTTAGGGCAAGGTCGCGAGAACACCCGCCAGTACTTGAAAGAGCATCCTGAAGTGACCGAAAAGCTGCGCGCTCAAATCGTCACATCGAAGGGGCTCATCTGGGACGCAAACGCCCCGGAACAGACTGATGCGGTAGAAAGCACGGCTGCCGATAAATAGGCAAGAACGCATAGACGAGACGTGGGTGCCGTCAGGCCGGTATACACGGGTTTGGCTGCTGGGGCTGTTGATGCTCACGGCCGTACTCGCGGGTGCGGCGCTGTTTGCGAAATACAAGCTCGAAGGTATCCGCGGCGCGGTGCTTGAATCGGCTGAAGCACGTATAGGCGCCAAGTTTCAGGTCGCCTCCGTCTCGGCATTTGGACTGCGAGGCCTGAAGCTGGAGGGGGTCAATGTTTCCTTCCCCACTCCAAGCGGCATGTCGTTGTCGTGCCGTGTGCCCGCTGCCTATGTGTACGTGGACGTGCTGGACCTGTTCTACGGCGAAGCCTCCATCGAGCGCGTCCAGTTGGATGGGGCGAGCGTAACGATACATCGTCCCATTGAAGTGCCGTGGCTGCCTCGCAAGAGTTCGGAGAATTCCACTCCGCACCCACCTCCCTCCCCCGGTTTCCCGTTTCGAGTTCTGGGAAAGGGATGCAATCTCACCATCGAGAATGTGGTCGGAGACTCACGGCTGCTCGTAACGGGAATTGATTTCGACGTCTCGCGTTTGGCAGATTCTCCGACGCTCGCGGCGACATTGAAAGGCCAACTGGAGGGCAACCCCGAGAAAGCCATCCAACTCGACGTCCAGTATGCGTCCCTGAAGGATTTCGACGTCGGAGCAGCCTGCACGAAAATTGAGGCCGCCGATGTAAATGTCTTCTTGCCGGCCAGCCAGCACATTGTTCAAGAGGGTGCGGCAAGTCCTTCGATTCGCTTGGCCGGGCGAAGCGACGACACCATAGACCTCTCGATCGAGGCGCCGTTCTCTAGCGTGTTGCTCCGCAATCAACCTACGTTCATCCGCCCGGCAACAGGCACGGTCAGCGCCATCGGCAATTACGACCCCACAGCCAAGTTGCTGAATCTATCCATGTCGTCGATTGAGTCGGACCAATTCGGCGGCACGCTCTCCGGCACGATTTCGCTGAACGAAAAACTGCCGGTCTTGGATGTAACGTTCGCATCGTCCAAGTTACCCGTCCAAGAAGTCCTGGAGACAATTTCGGAAGGGAAACTGGACCGGTATGGAAACCTTGAATATGCACTGGACGGAGAGGCCAGTTTCTCCTTGTCGGCGAAGGGCCCCAGCGACGATCTGACGATTGTAGCACGGGGTTTTGCGGCGGGTGGACACGCCAAATTCGCGCCTCAGAACGCCCAGTGGCCCAAGGTATCGCTGGTCTTTGGCCGGCTGGATGCCTCATGGGACTCGAAGTCCCACCAACCATCGGCTTCGCTCATGCTCCTGGATGGCAAGGCCAACCAGACGAAGTATGAAGTCCAAATCGAGAGGATCTCCGGGGCGCTTCGATTGAACGGAGATGTCGTGGAGGCCGCTCCTTTGACGGGCGTGATAACGGGTCAGCCCGTGGTTGTGAGCGGGCAATACAACATCGCCACCAAGTCGGGGAAAGCGAAATTGAGCGGCGGCGTGGCCGGAATCGAGAAGACGAAGCTGGCGGAATCAATCCGAAACACCTCCCTCACGGGAGCGGCTTCCGTCAATCTGGAGGCCTCGTTGAAGAACAACGCATGTACGTTTGAAGGCAGTGTAGACGCGACTCAGGCGAGCATCGGCTATCGTTGGTACTTCCTGAAACCGGTTGGAATGGGCGCCAGCGCCAACGTGAAAGGCGAGTTTGTCCCAAAGAAACGGTTCACGGTGGATATTGACGGGCTCGTGGCCGGTTCCGAAGTGAAGGGAGGCACCAAGTTCTCCCATAACGGAACCCGCTGGGTCCTGCGTTCCACCACGGCGTCATCGGACAAGCTGGACCTTGTATCGATTGGAAAATGCCTCTCCATCCCCTACCAGGTGGAGAATGGAACGGGAACCGCCGCGGAGTATGAGT
>JBHEKO010000418.1:0-18077 GCA_041859475.1 Candidatus Hydrogenedentales bacterium | reverse complement strand
CGCAGGTGGCACCCCGTGAACCGGACGAATATGCACGGCAAGCCCGCCCACGTGGACTCTCCTTGGATGGACTTGTAGATCTCCGAAATCGTCAGCGACGCGGGTTGCGCATCGTTCACCGTGTTCGCTTCGGATAATGGGTCTATGGCTGCGTCTATCTTCATGGCGGGATCATACCACGCGCCGAGGAGGCAGCGCCTGCGAGGCCCTGCTACAGGGCAGGTTCCAATCTCTTCGTCCCTTCCCAGCGATAGAACCCTTGCCCGGTCTTCGCGCCGAGTTTTCCCTCCGAAACCAGATCGACGAGCAGGGCGGGAGGTTCCGGCATGCGGAGGGGGTCAAGCTTGTACATGACGCGGCACGCATTGAGCATGATATCAAGGCCGGCGGCATCGGCAATCGCAAGCGGGCCCACGCGCATGTTGAAGCCGTCGCACATGCCTTGGTCGATGTCCGCCACGGTACCGGCTCCCGACGCGACGAGGTGGATGGCCTCGATCACCATAACCCCGAAGATGCGGTTCATAAGAAAGCCGGGGATGTCTTGTTTGACCAGCACCGGGTTCTTGCCGAGCGACTCTGTGAAATCCAAGACGGTTTGGGTCACGGCGGGGTTTGTCTTCGCGTGCGGCACGACCTCAACCAGTTTCATCAACGGAACGGGGCCAAAGAAGTGAATGCCAATCGCGCGTTCGGGATGGTCCACGAATTCCGAAAGCCGTGCAATGGGAATGGTTGACGTGTTGGAACCGATGATGGCCGTGGGGGCGCAGACCAAGCTCAGGCGATGGAGGACGTCCTTCTTTTCCACGATGTCTTCGAAGACGGCCTCGACGGCGAGATCGGCATCCCGGCACAAGTCGCAGGACGTTCCCGTGGTGATGCGCGCCAGGATCGTTTCGACGCCTTCCCGCAGCAAGGACTTCTCGGCGAGTTTGTTCAAGGACCAGGCCAGCGTTGCGCAGGCTCGTTCTATATGGGTTTCAACGCTGTCGACGAGAACGACATCGAGGCCTGCTTGTGCGCACACCTGGGCTATTCCCGTACCCATGAACCCGGCGCCAACGACTCCCACTCGCCGGATGGTCATAGAGGCCTCCTGGTATTAGGGGGTGAGTTCCACGTTGGCGATGGCCGCCGTGCCGGAATGAAGGAGGTTGTTCGCGAAGTGCAATCCCCGCGGATACGTGGGCCCTTTTTCCCGGCCTTCTCCCCAGGGGCCGACGTAGACCGCGTAGCGGTATCGCGGTGGTTCCGCTGCAACCTTGCCATCCGCAAGCACGCCGTCGCGACCCGTGTTGTACACGATGTTGCCTTGAATCAAGACATCGGTTAGCGGGGGATTGGTTGGCAGTTGCCCTTCGTAGAGGGCAATCGCAAAGCTGCCGCCTTGCTCGGCACTCTTGCCACCCCAGTTCCAATATTCGTGGCCGTATCCGTAGTCCGAAATGATGTTGTTCGCGATGACCGTCCCTGCATCCACGTTTGCGGGCCGCCCTTCCTTGCCGTCGGTCGCGGGCTCCGCGGCGTGGGAGATCGCGCCGGGATTGAGGAGGATTCCCCAGAGGTCGACGTGCGAGATCTGGTTGGAGGCGATGGTGAGGTTTCGGCAGCCGTGAGTGGCTTTGATGCCGATCATGCAGTAGTCGATGATGTTCTCCGATACGACCGCGGAGTCGGTGTGGAGGTCAATTCCCTGCGCCGCATTCTCCAAAAAGTTTCCGCGAACGAGGGTGTTGCGAGTTTGTTCGGGCGACGTAACGATTATCGCGGAACCCTGATGCCAGTTATTCACGTAACCATTCGCGAAGGCATCGTGCGCAAGGTCTCCCTCTTTGGATGGGTATTTGCCTTCGGTGAGGGTTCCGAGCTTGAACTTGTCCTTTATTTCCGGCGTCGGCAGGAGGTTATCTTCAACGATGCGATTGTCGAGGAGAGCAGTTCCCGTGCTCTCGCGAACGTGGATGCCGGTGCCGTCGATTGCCCAGAATGCATACCCATAGTGATTCTGGCCTTCACCCGTCCGATCGTCGACAGCAATGCGTTTGTAGTTCTTGATTTGGCAATTGCGCACCGTGACGTTCTTGCAGGTGCGTATTTCAAGCGCTGCCTCGCGCGCACGGCAGTCAACGATGCGGACACCATCTATCGTTACGTCCCTGGAGTCGTAACAGAACAAGCCATTTGCCGTGGAGTCTTGCGCATTCTCCGCGCGGGCGAGCGTGATGTCCTTGATCCGGACACCGGCGGCGTGTTCGATCTCGAGAACGGTTTCCGCAGGATTTGTCTGAACGATACGCCCAAAGCCGTATAGCCCGGTGTTATCGTGGGCAATACGCAACTTGGCCGCAATCGGATAGTCGGCGTCTGGGACGAAGATCATCTTGCCTGGGTTGGCGTCGATTGCGGCCTGAATGGATTCGTAGTCTTCCACCGATGCAGCGCGAGCAAGGGACGTCAGCAGTAGGCCCATGAGTGCGAGTGCGTGCAGTCGCAAGATGTTCCCTCCCGGCGATATGTGGGTTTCGAGGCTATGGGGACTGGGGGAGTATATACAACATCAGGTAGATGATGACGCCTGTAGCGGAGACATACATCCAGACCGGCCAGAGCCATCGCGTGATGCGCGTGTGTGCCGTGAAATTACCCTTGAGGGCGAACCACACCGCCGCGAGGATGAAGGGGGTCATGAGCGCTGCCAACGGGGTGTGGGAAAGCAGGATTGCAAAGTACAGCGCGCGCAAGAAGCCTTGTCCCTGATAGCGAGTGATGCCGGCAGCGGTGTAGTGGTAATAGAGATAGCAAGCGAGGAAGGCCGCGGAGGCGGTGAGGGCGGCCATCATGTAGCGGCGGTGGTGTTGAATTCGGTTTGCTTTGATTGCCTGCCATCCCAAGAGCAAGAACACGCCTGCAAGACCGTTAAGGCTTGCGTTGATAGTTGGCAATAGGGGCGGCATCAGCGAGACTCCGCCAGGAGCAGGCGTGCGTCGTCTTCGCAGCGGGTAACGTCGGCCTCATCCATCCCATCATAGTAACCGCGAATATTGGCGTCGGAATCGATGAGGACAAAGCGTTGACTGTGCGCCATGGGCGTTTCGGGAACGCCAACCTTTAGTCCTTCCACGCCTGCCATGCGATGGATCTCGGCGATGGGGCCTGTAAGGAATTTCCACTGGGAGGGATCGGGCGTGTGCTGTTTGGAGTATTCGGCAAGCACAGAGGGGGTATCCGTTTCCGGATCGACCGAGAAGGATACAAAACGGACGCGGTCGTCGCCTTTGAAGGCCGTCTGAAGTTTCGCGAGGTTTGACGACATGATGGGACAGGCGCCCTGACAGGAAGTAAGAAAGAAGTCGGCAACCCAGACCTTGCCGGTAAGGTTCTCCAGTGTATAGGGCTGACCGGATTGGTCTTGGAGCGAAAAGCTGGGCACTTTACCTATATTGGCGAGATGCACAAGCGAGGCGCTGGACGACCGCTTGGCCAAAATCGGAGTGAGACTCAGGGCGACGAGCAATAGAACGATGCCCAGGACGAGGGAGTAACGGCGTGATTTCATGTTAATTATGAAAAACCTTCTACAAATACGAACAAGGAAGTGTGTGCGTACAGATCCGATAGTCTAGATCGAATAATCCAGAACGATCAATGCAAGCAGTAGGGGTAGGTAAAGGACGGATACGCGGAGAACACGGCGAGCATCCGCTGTGGACCCGGTGCGGATAAAGGGGAAGCAGGAGAATAGCATCATGAGGCCAAGGAGAAGGGCGCCAAGGAAGTAGAGGAATCCAGACAGTCCAATGGCGTAGGGAAGCAGGGAAGCCGGGATCAAGAGGACGGCAAAGAGGATCACTTGGCGGAAGGTGCGTCGCCCGAGGGGGTCGCGGACGGGAAGCATCTCGAAGCCCCCTTTGCGATAGTCGTCTTTGAAGATCCAGGCTATCGAGTAGAAGTGGGGTTGTTGCCAAATGAAGAGGATTAGAAAGAGCACCCAGGCGCCAAGGTCGATTTGACCCGTGGCGGCGGTCCAGCCACCCATAGGTGGAAGAGCGCCGGGGATTGCGCCCATGAGCGTGTTGAGCCAGGACAGCTTCTTCATGGGCGTGTAGACGAGGACATAGAGAAAGGCGGTCAACAACGCCAAAAAGGCGGTGAGGATATTGACTTTCAGAAGAAGGAGGACTACCCCGCCGAGCACCATGTATTCTCCGTAGATCAGGGCGTGCGAGGGAAGAACTTGGCCGGAGGGGATTGGTCGCCGGCGGGTGCGGTCCATTCGAGAATCGGAGTCTCGCTCAAGGTAGTGATTCAGGGCACCTGAACCTGCGGCGGTCATGGCAACGCCAATTAGGGTGTAGAGGAGAGCGGTGAGGGACTCGATGCCGTGGAAGCCCATTCCACCCATGTAAAAGCCTATGGATGCGGTCACTAGAACCAGAGAGACTATCCTTGGTTTGGACAACTCAAGATAGGCAGTCCAGGGAAAGGTACGTATGGTGGCGGTGATGGTGTTCATTGGTGTTTCAGGATCCTTGCTTTGGGTGTAAACACCTTCAAGCGCAAATAAATGCCCTGACTCGACTTCAGAGAAAGTTGGGTTACACGAGAGCCGGACCGGTAAGGAACCAAGACATGCGGAGCATGGGGGTTTTGTATGAAAAGGACTTGACAAAAGGCATGTGCGCAATATCTGGGAACGGTAAATTTTGGAAGTTCTTCACAAGTTATCCACAGAGGTTTACGTATATTATTGACTGCTCATTTCATAGAAGGCCAAAAAACCGGAAAAGTACTTGGTAGCGCTTCAGCTTATGTAAGTTATTTTATTGTAAAACTTTACGGTATATCATAAGGGGTGATAAGAATAGGAGAGGGAGCTAATTCTGAGTCAGGAAGGAAGAAGGGAAGGCGGGGGAAGAACCCTAATTCAAAAGTTTTCCACAGGCTTATATGAATGGACGTTGAGGGAGTATCCACAAGATATGGGGGTCATGAGAAGGCTGAGTTTTGGAACGGGGAAGTTATAAACAAAAGGCCCCAAGTAGTGCACTTGGGGCGCTGGCGAAAAGACAAGGCAAATAAGGACTGAAACTAGATGCGGATTGGCATTATGACGTTAAGATAACCTTCCGAGCGTTCCCCGTCATAAGGTTTAATCAGTCCAGGACTGGTTCCGTCTTTCAATACAAGGCAGAGTTTTTCTGTATCGATACGACGCAGAACCTCAAGAATGAAATCGGGATTGAACGCTATTTCGACGGCAGAACCGCGAAAATCTACGGCCATATCTTCTTCGTACTCACCGACTTCCGGCGTCACTACTTGAAGTGTAAGGACTTCCCCTTCAATGGAAAAACGAACGGAATTGAATTTTTCGTTGGTCATGGTTCGTGTGCGGCGAACGGCCTCAAGAAATGCGGCTGTGCTTATAACCGCTTCTTTATCGTGCTTCTTAGGAACGACCATGTCGTAGTTTGGAAACGATCCTTCAATCAACGCCGTCACCAAACGAATGGAAGCAAAGGCAAAGGCCGCTTGGGTTTCGTCGATGTAGAGACTTACTTCACCTTCGTCGCCAAGCAAACGTTCAAGCTCGGAGATCATCTTGCCGGGAATGATTACCTTAATGCTTGCGCTTTGTGGAATGCCTTCGACTTCCGAACAAAGACTCATACGACGGCCATCCGTGGCAACAACGGTAAGTCTTCCGTCGTGAAGTTCACATAGAAGGCCAGTCAAATTGTACCGGGCTTGATCCGAGCAGATTGCGAAGCTGGTCTTTTGAAACAAGCGTTTCAGAAGACGCTGCGGCAATACCAAAGGTTCGATGCCATCGAAGGAACGTATCGGAGGAAATTCGTCCGCTGCCATACTGAACAGTTTGGTATGGATGCGGCCACTGTCCAAAGCAATAACGCTGTTCCCGCCCAAGGTGAGTGTTAAGTCACCTTCAGGGAGTTCCGAGAGTATCGAGGCAAGACGTTGAGAAGATACCGTCAGAGATCCGGGCTCTTCCACAGTACAATCCACGTTGCACTCTATGCTCACCTTCAAATCGGTAGCCGTAAGACGGACCGCTCCGTCTTTCGTCTCCATCAGAATGTGAGAAAGGATAGGCAGTGCGGACTTTGGGGAGACCACGGTCTTTACTTTGTTAACGGCGTCGAGTAAGGCTTGGCGAGAAATACTAATCTTCATCCTTGGCTCTCCGGGTGAGTCCTACTGTGGATGCTTTCGACATCATATACTTAATACTCTATTAAGATCTATCTTCATACTAGCAGTAGTCGTGTTTGTAATGGGAATAACTACTGTAAGTTGTTCTTGGCTAATGTTTTATGCTGTCAGTAACTATCTGAATAAGATGTACCTGTTCAATTACTTTTCCACCGGGACATCGAAGGGTGCTGGATTCTGCGCGTTACTCTGTGATTTGTTGGGGATAGACTCACTGACTTATACACATTAATTGTCGAGTTACTGACAATCTGTCTCGGATAGATTGTTCCACGGTCTTTGAGAAGTTTTCCACAGTATAGTTGGCTTAAAACATATGGACTTATACACTAGAGAGAGACGTTCTTCAAGGGCTGTGGAACTTCAAATCAAAAAGGGAACAAACACTTCTATTGACTACGATAATCTATTACAAAACAAGAACTTACAAAATAAATCCGGAATGAAATCCAAGGACAGTGCATAGGATAACATAAGGTATTTCAAATACTTGCCGTTAGGGAACCCCCAACCGCTTCACTGGCCGTCTTGTGCTGAATGACATGTTATCCACAGGTTATCAACAGAAATACGGTTTGAGCAATGCGATGGCCGAATGCTAGCAGAGGTATGCGGTAAAAGGCAAGGCGATTTATCACCCGTGTGGATGCGCTAGGAAATGTAAGAAAGCGCGCAAATCCAGATTACGGCAATGAGTAAAGAGAAGAAAGTGACTGGCACGCCTATTTTGAGATGGTCATACCAGGAGATCTTAATGCCCAGGCGCGCGGATTGGTCCACGACGATTAGATTCGCAATGCTGCCTATAAGAAGGAGGTTGCCGGCAAAGGTACTGGTAAGAGCGAGGATTAGGCCCGCAGACGGGTGGTTGGTGGCATTGAGAAGCAGCATTACCGCTGGGACATTAGATACGAGGTTTGAGAGGAAAAGTGTAGCTATAAACAGGGGTGTGGACTGGTTGAGATCGATGTGTATGGAATGGCAGAAGCGAAGAATGTCGTCGAGATAGCCGCCCTTCTGAAAAGCATGATTTACGACAAACAGACCACAGAAGAGAATGAGGAGATGCCAATCGATAAGGCCGAGCATACGGCGGGTCGCCATTTTGCGGCTCATGAGCAAGAGGCCTGCCGCGGCCAAGGCTATCACTTCTCTGGGGAATGGGCTGAAAATGAAGGCAATGACTAAGGCTGTGAGAACGAGAAGTCCTTTGGCGCTTTGCCAGGAGTGGTAGGGGGTTCGGTCCGAGACGGAGAGGTCGGAAGTGAGATGCCACTTACCACGAAAGAGGAAGACCAGTATTGCCCAGGCTACGACCAGGCTGACGATCACGGGAACAATTGCCTGTAGTAGATAGGTCAAGAAGGAAAGCTGGAGAGATTGGCCTATGAGCATGTTTTGCGGATTTCCGATGAGCGTGGCTGCCGAGCCGATATTGGAAGCACAGGCCAATCCCAACAAGAAGGGAAGTGGATTGCGCTGACGGTGGGTGCATCCTTCCAAGAGAATTGGAGTCATGGCAAGACAGATGATGTCATTGCAGAGAAGGGCGGACAGGAGAGCGGCGACAGCAATCACAAGAGCGAGCAGGCAGGGAGAGGAAACATGAAGTTCCGCAAGGTCGCGCGTGAGCTTTGTGTAGAAGCCTCCTAACCGGAGTTGCGCCGAGACAACCATAAGGCCAAACAAGAGTCCTATAGTTGGAATGTCTATCGAGTCCCAGGCTTCGGTAGAATCGACGGTACCAAAGCCGAGGAGCATTATGGCTCCCAATAGCGCCACGCCTGTTCTGTCCAAGGCAAGACGTGGGATGCCTCCCAGCATCATCCCTATGTATACGAAGACAAATACAGCCAAATCGACGTAAGGCATAGAAGGGCTTTCTTTAGAGTGTGATTCTCATCGGCTTGTTGTATTGCGGATGGGTAGCAAGCGGGTAGAGCAGATCCATTGCAAGAGAGTAAGGTCGACTGACGGTTATCCTTGCGGCACATCAACCAGACACGAAGAAACAACTGCTGCGATTGCCGCAAACAGACAGTGAATGAGTTTGTTTCGGTTGTTTAGGTTCGAATAACGCGCAAGAATTCTTCCGGCGCTACGACGCCGTCTTTTACCTTCAGGCGGCATCTATCCGCCATCGTCTTTAGCTTGGCGGCTTTGACAATCTGCTCGGTGGGCATATCTTCCGCGATCATTTTTCGGATTGTATCGGAGACTTCGACTATTTCGAAGATACCGGTGCGACCTTTGTTTCCGGTGTGATAGCAGGAATCACAACCTTTGCCGCGGTATAGGCGTTTCGTGGTCTCTGGCAGGCGAAGCGATTTCAAGAGCGCTTTCGTGGGCGTAAAGGGCTCACGGCAATTTGGGCAGATCTTGCGAACGAGGCGTTGGGCCACCACGCACGTGAGGGCGCTGGCGATCAGATACGACGGTACCTGCATGTTGCGCAACGTGGAGATGGCCTCCGGAGCATCGTTGGTGTGGAGTGTGCTGAAAACCAAGTGGCCAGTCATTGCGGCCCTGATGGCGATGCGGGCGGTGTCGGAGTCGCGAATTTCACCAACAAGCAGGACGTCGATATCCTGCCGGAGCGCAGCGCGCAACGTTGCGGCGAAGGTCATCTCGATATCGGTGTCAATCTGAACTTGATTGATGCCGGACATCTGGTACTCGACGGGATCTTCCAAGGTTACGATGCTTTCCGTCAGCGCGTTTTTCTGGTTGAGCGCCGCGTAGAGCGTCGTGGTCTTTCCGCTTCCCGTGGGACCAGTAACGAGAATCATTCCGTAGGGCTGGTTAATGGTGCGAAGCAGAATGTTCTCGTCTTCCGGATCAAGTCCCAAGTCTTTGATGCCTGAAAGGACCGACGATTGATCGAGCATGCGAAGGACGACGCGCTCGCCGAGGAACGTTGGGAGCGTTGCGACGCGGACATCGAATTCGCGATCTTTCGTCTCGATGCTGATGTGACCGTCTTGAGGGCGGCGCGTCTCGGTGATATCCAAATCGGACATGATTTTGATACGCGATATGACGGCGGGTTCGATGTCGGGGCCAATGCTCATCACGTCGTGGAGGATGCCGTCAATGCGATAGCGGACGCGCATTTCGGGTTCTTGCGGATCCATATGGATATCCGTGGCTCCGGAGTTTATCGCGCCTTCGATAATGGTGGATACCAATTTTATTACCGGAGCGCCTTCGGCTTGTTTGGCGATTTCGTCGAAGCGTCGGGTTACATCTTTGGACTCGTCAGCCGTTGCCACGCTTTTAGTCTCCTCCTGTTTTGCCGCTTGCTTCGGTTGCTTACCTTTGGCGGCCGGACTTTCCTTCTTGGACTTGTTGGTGGTTGGTTCTTGCACAGGCGGCGGCGCCTGCTGTTTGGCAGGAGTCTTTCCTTCAAGGCCGCGAGCACCCGCGTATCGGGCGCGAATTTCGCTCTTCATATCGTCGCACCAGGTAAGAACGGGGTGAAGGCGCTTGCCGAGGATGACGGCAAGATCGCCGAGTGCGCTACGTTGCTGGGGATCGGTGATGAGGACGGTGATTCGGTCGCCTTCCTTATCGACGGGAAGCATGCGATGTTTGAGAGCTAGACTTTCGGGCACGGCTTCGAGCGCGACACGCTTGCTGGGAGCGTCGGCCAGTTCGGTGAATTCCATCCCATGCTGCTTGCCCAAGGCGAGGGCGATAGCGCGGGACGTGACGACGCCGCGGCCCAAGAGGATCTTCCCGAGCAGCTTGCCTGTGCGATTCTGTTCCTTGAGCGCATCCTGGAGTTGTTGCTCGGTGATCGCCTTTAGATTGACGAGCATACGGCCAAGACTCTCATCTTCGGTGCGCTTGGATTGCGAGTGAAATTCGTAGCGCAACGTTTGGTCGAGTGTCTCGTAAGAAAGAGTTCCCATCTGAAGGAGAGTGCGATACCAGGGGATGCCCGTTTGTTTTTCGCGGGCCTTTGCAGCCGCCAAGTCTTCGCGAGAAATTGCATCGCTCTTGATAAGAGCGTCTGCGAGCATGGATTGATTCTGCTCATCGGCCATAAACGAAGGTCTCCTGTAACGGTGACTGCCACGTGTTCCCCGGAGAATATAGTCGCGAAGGCATTATAGTGCGCAAGATGAATCCGGTAAAGAAAATCTTTGAGCGGCGGTAGATGGCGCCTTGTGTGGCGAGTGAAAATTGCGGCTATTGGCTTTTGACCGTTGTAGGCGGAGGGGTGTATAAGACAGTCTTGCTGGAGGCAATGCACGTGGGTCGTTCGGCCTGCTAGAGAAGGACTTCTTCGCGATGAATACAAGCTGCCCTCGTCTTCTATGTTTGACCTGCGCCTTGCTGATGGCCGTATCTGGCGGGCTGGCCGAGGAAGTTGTAATGCGGTCGCCGTCGGGCGAACGCTACGTCGAGATGGACGTGGCAGGGACCACCATCCTTCCAAACGGGCGGTTCATCACTCCGTCGGGGCCGATGATCCGGGTTCAGCCTCATCCTTACGGGCTGACCATGAGTCCCGACGGGCGATGGGTGATCGCTGCGTGCAGTCAAGGGCCTCAGCTTTCCATCTTGGACGTTTCCGATCCGGCCGCGCCGAAGGTCTCCATGATTCCCGAGGAAGGCACGGACGGCAAGGGGGTGCTGGATGCGACGTTCATGGGGTTGGCCGTGGACCCGGACAAGAATCTGGTCTATGTTGCCGGGGGTGGCGACTGGAGCGTAGTGGCTTTCGATTTGAGTTCCCGCGCGCGGCTGTTTCGGATTGACTGCGCCCATACCGAAGGGGAAGAGACGTTCCAATACGGGTATTTGGGTGACCTTCGCTTATCTCCTGATAAGTCAACAATTTATGCGGTAGACCAGTCGAACTTTCGTCTGTTGGTTATCGATGTTGCCGGGCAGAAGGTCCTGCGCTCTATCCCGGTGGGGCGGTATCCGTTCGGCGTGACGTTGTCGCCGGATGGGAAACGTGCGTATGTGGCGAATGTGGGTATGTTCGAGTACGCGTATCTGCGGGACAAAGCAGGGCGTCAGGCGGCCGTGCATTTTCCGCCCTACGGCGTTCCGTCCAAGGAAGCCGAGGAGGGATACGAGAGGGAGGACCTCATTGTCCCGGGATTGGGAGACCCGAATGATATTCGGGGGATGTCCGTTTGGACGGTGGACATTTCACATGCGGGCAAGGAGAAGGTTATCGGGAAGACCAAGACTGGCCATTTGGTTGGAGATGAGCTCGAGGACTTTCCCGCCGTGGGCGGAAGCAGCCCCAACTCCCTCGCGGCTACGGAGTCCCATGTCTATGTGTCGAACGGCAGCAATGACAGCATCACGGTCATCAAGGCCCGGTCTGGCAAGCGCGAGAAGGACATTGACCTGGTCCTTACCCCTGCCGCGAAGAAGCTCCGGGGTATGATTCCTTTTGGGGTGGCGCTTTCTCCAGACAACCAGAGGCTGTATGTGTGCGAGGCGGGAGTGAACGCAGTGGGCGTGATCCGGCTTTCGGACCGCAAGGTGCTAGGGCATATCCCGACGGCATGGTTTCCGAGCAAGCTGGCCGTGTCTCCCGACGGCAAGCGCCTGTATGTGGCGTGCGCGAAGGGGGTCGGTTCGGGCCCAAATGCCGGGCCAAACCACAAACCCGATGATCCAACTGGGATAGGCGCGTTGATGCGGGGTTATATCAACATCGTTACCGTGCCGGAATCGCAGGAAGCGCTGGACGCGTTGACGGCCAAAGTGATTTCCAACAACGTCAGCTTTGCGCCACGAGGCGATGACGCTCGGGCGGAGGGGCACCCGGTGCCGCCCACGCCCAAAGCGTGGCACAGCCCAATCAAACACGTCATCTACGTGACGAAAGAGAATAGAACGTACGACGAGGTGTTTGGCGCGATGCCCGGGGGACGAGGAGACGCCGAGTTGTGCCGGCTTGGACGTCCGATCGAGGTCTCGAACAAAGAGAACACGCGAACGGTGAAAGACGTGGTGTTGATGCCCAACCATGTTGCGCTCGCGAAGCGATTTGCCATGGGCGACAATTTCTACTGCGACTCGGACCATTCAATAGACGGGCACCGTTGGCTGGTTGGCACGTACCCGAACGAGTTTATGGAAGTCCGGATAGGTGAATCGGCCAAGGGCAATGGACCTGGAAACCATCTTTTTGTGGGGTCTTCCGGGGCGATCTATCCGGAGGAGTACAACGAAGGCGGGGCGATTTGGGAGCATTTCGATCGCGGCAAGATACGCTTCAGAAACTACGGACTCGGGTTTGAGTTCAAACCGCAGGACGAAGAACAAGAGTATCGAGACACCGGAATCCGGCTTCCAATCAACTATCCTATGCCGCAACCGCTCTACGAAAACACGTCGCGCGAGTTTGCGACGTATAACACGAACATCCCCGACCAGTTTCGGCTCGACCGATTCGAGGAGGAATTTCGCGAGCGGTGGCTTTCCGGGAAGGAGCCGTTCCCGCAGGTTATTACGATGATGCTGCCGAATGACCATGGGGCGGGAGAGCGGCCGGAAGAGGGCTATCCCTTCTGGGGGTCGTACATGAGCGACAACGATCTTGCGCTGGGGCGGCTGGTGGAGTTGATCAGTCATAGCCCATTCTGGAAGGAAACGGCTATTTTCGTGACCGAGGACGATGCGCAGGGGTACCGGGATACGGTAGACGCGCACCGGTCGATTTGCATGGTTATCAGTCCGTACGCGAAGCAGGGGCATGTTTCCCACACACACGCAAGCATGGGGAGTATACTGAAGACGATGTTCCTGATCTTGGGGCTGCCGGCGTTGAATCAGTACGACGGGTTTGCCTCGGATCTGAGCGATTCGTTTACGGCGGAGGCCGCGAACGCGGAACCGTACAATGCGCTCCCGGTGAACCCTGAAATCTTCGATCCGCAGAAGGCGCTGGATCCGTTTGATGAGAAGTTCAACTGGAAGGCGATGGCGGAGTTCACGCCCGTCGACCACCAAGAGTTTCTCGACAGCGATCCCTACGGGCAAAATGGGCCTGCCGGACATTCGGCGCGATAGGGTCGACTGAGAGGCAGTTTATCGGTTGAAGTGACGCCGGAAACGGTGGTTTGATGCGAGCTTACCTACCTGTTGGGTATCGGGACGGCGCGCAGGCAGGGGTTGGCGGCAAGCGCGTAGAGAGGGCCGGCTGGTGAAATACTGGCTACGGTGTTTGGGTGTCCTTGCCGCCAGCATTGCGTGCGGCGGGGCCTATGCCGAGCCGGAGACGGTTACCCTCTATTATTGGGGCAACGACAATTTCGATCAGAACGACGTCTTGTCCTCCCTGGACTTGATCCAAGCCTTTGAAGTGCTTCACGACGGCAGTGACGGAAAGCCCCGGATAAAGGTGGTGATGGGGCAAAGCGGGAGCATCGACCGCACGGCCGATTCCCAGCGGCTATTGTGCGCGATTGCCGGTGGAGACCCTCCGGATGTGGTGTGGTTCGACCGGTTTGCCATCGGCGAGTGGGCCCTCCGGAAGGCATTTCTCCCTCTACAAGATTTCGTGGATGAAGATCTGCGCGTTCGACCCGAGGACCCATTTACGCTGCGAAGGGAACAGTTTTATCCGGCGTGTTGGGAAGAGGCCAGCTACGAAGGGGTGCTCTACGGGGTTCCCGACTCCTGCGACAACCGGGCGCTGTTCTATAACCTGGACGTGTTGGACAAGTTCAGTGATGAACTGATAGCCGCGGGTTGCGTGGATCCCTCGGACCCGGGCAAGGTTGGTCCGCCGCGCACGTGGGACCAGCTTAGGGAAGCCTGCCGGATTCTTACTGCGGAGAAGCCGGGCGGAGATTTGGTTCGGATCGGGTTCCTGCCTCACAGCCCCAACTTCGGTAACTCCTGGCTGTACATTTATGCCTGGCTGAACGGAGGGAGTTTTCTGAGTGCGGACGGTCGCACGTGTACGCTGAACTCCCCCCGGGTCGCAGAAGCGCTCAGCTATGTTACCGGGCTCTACGATATCCAGGGGGGGACCACCAAGGTCTTGGCGTTTCAGACGAGCGGCATGACTGCCGACCTCGATCCGTTCATGTCCGGCAAGATCGCCATGAAGATAGACGGGAACTGGTACGTTACGACGATTGCCAACACGCGCAGAGACCTTCGTTTTGGGGTGGCGCTTGCGCCTGCGTCCGAAGGGAACGAGCGCGTGGGGTGGTGCGGAGGTTTTGCATTCGTGATTCCCAAGGGGTGCAAGCATCCTCGGGAGGCGTGGGAATTCATCCGGTTCATGGAATCGCAGCAGGCATTCAAGGTCAAAGCGGATGCGGGGAAGCAAATCGCGAACGCGGGTGGGAACGTGTTTATCCCGAGCATGAGCGCGCGGCGGGATATCAACGAATGGGCGATGAACGAGTATGTGTACAGCGACCCGGGGATCGGGGCAAAGTACAAGGATGCGATGCGCGTGTTCGCGGGGTCTATGGAGACCTCCCGGTTTCGGCCAGTCACCCCGGTGGGGCAAATCCTGTGGAACGAGCAGGTGCGGGCCATGGAGAACGGGATCTACAAGAAGTATCTCGCGGAGGATGTGGCCGGGAATGCGCAGCGCGCCTTGGACGAGAGTGCGGCCCTCGTCCAGCGGGAGCTGGACCGGCTGTACCATCCGGTCGAATACCCGGAGTTCGATTTCCGCCCCGTGGTTTGGGGGTATCTGGGCCTGGTGCTCGCGGTGACGGCCGGTTTGTACGCCTTGGTCGGTCGCAGGTCGAAGGCCGCAGGTTATTTTCGGAAGGAGTTCTACGCCGGGTATTTGTTTGCTTCGCCGTGGGTCATCGGATTTGTGATTTTCGGAGGAGGGCCTGTCTTCTTCTCGTTGGTCATGAGCTTCAGCCAGTACGATGTGTTCAATCCTCCTGAGTTTGTGGGTTTCGCGAACTACGTGAATCTCTTTACCAACGACCCGCTCTTTTATAAGTCATTGTGGAACACGGTGTTCATGGGGTTGAGCGTTCCTGTAGGCATGGCCGTTGGGTTGGGGATCGCCATGCTGCTGAGCCGGGAGGTCCGGGGGATGGGGATATACCGGACCATCTTCTATTTGCCTGCGGTCATGCCGGCTGTGGCTGCTTCGATCCTGTGGTTGTGGATCTTCAACCCGCAAGAGGGGGTGTTGAACAACGTTCTGGGGCAGTTCGGGGTGCCGAACATCAAGTGGCTGCAGGATGAAGCCTGGTCCAAGGCGGCCCTTATGATAATGATCGTGTGGGGCGCTGGTGGGAGCATGATTATTTGGCTGGCCGGGTTGAAGGGGATTCCCGAGCACTTGTACGAAGCGGCGGAACTGGACGGGGCCGGGCCGCTGCTGAGATTCTGGCATGTGACAATTCCCATGCTGAGTCCGTACATCCTGTTCAATCTGATCATGGGACTCATCGGGACGTTTCAGGTCTTCACGCAGGCGTATATCATGACGCGCGGAGGCCCGCTGGACTCGACGCTATTCTACGTCTATGCGCTCTTTAACAACGCATTTCGATACATGAAGATGGGATATGCCTCCGCAATGGCGTGGATTTTGTTCGCTATCGTGCTTTTGCTGACACTTTGGCAGATTAGACTCAGCCGCCGCTGGGTTCATTATGAGTCGAGCGAATGAGTAGCAAGAGGGGTATCGGAAGATCGGTTGGTTGGCTGTTTTCGCATTTTGCGTTGTTGTTTGGTTCAATATTGTTCGCCGCCCCCTTCGTCTGGCTGTTGAGTACCAGTTCAAAAGTGAACGACGAGCTCTATCCCCCGAAGTGGATTCCCCAGATTCCAAGGGGGGTTGTGGAGTCGCCGTACATGGATGTGCGGGAAAATGAGCGGCCGTCCAAACCTGTGTTAGTCGATGCGGAGAACTGGAAAAGGCTTGAAGAACCGGTGCGTGATGCGATTAGCGTAGCGATTCAAGGCTATCGGGGGGAGTTTCCGGGGTTTTACGAGCCGTTTTTGTCGAATAGCGATTGGGCCGATGCTGTTTTTGCGCGCCTTTTGAAGCGGGCTCCAGAGAGCCTGTTTACAGAAACGGACAGGGAGGCCGTCGCTTGGTTTGTTGACAACGTCACTCCGGAATTGGCCCGGGAGGTGTTTGACACGGTCTACCGGCGGGTGGCATTGGCAGACGTTGTCTTCTGCGGGTGGAATCTAGCGGTAGAGAAGCCGACGTCTGGAGGGAAATTCCAATGGCGGGTCGTGGAGGGGGACGCCGAGATTGTGGAGCGTCTGGAGGGGCTTGATCGACCAGCCCAGGAGATACGGTATTCGTTTGCCGAGAAGGGCTCGTTTCGTGTTGAGACCATTCTACCCATAGGGATTGGGGTTGAAGAGTTGAAGAAGGTGGTTGTCAGCAATCACTGCGACCGGTCGTGGCACAGCATCGCTGCAATCGTAGAGCTTGAAGGGCGGAAGTATGTGAGCGCGCAATCCGCGTTTGCGGGGACGGACCTTTGGCAGGATACGACGTGGCAGGTTGAGAGCGAGGATGATGCTTCTATCAAGATGAAGACGTGGCTGCGGCTGAAGGGCGCTGGCAATTCGGATTTTTCGGAACCCGGAAAGGTTCGGGTGACGGTGGAGTATCGGTATGCCCCGCACGCGTTGGCGGTGTTCCATAAGTACACGGACAATTACCGGAAGGCGTTGCGGATTGCGCCGATTGGGTTGTATTTTCGGAATAGTGTGGTTTTGGTGGTTCTCAATGTGATTGGGCAAGTGGTGGGGTCGTCGCTTGTGGCATTTGCTTTTGCCAGGTTGCGCTGGCCGGGGCGGGATGTGTGTTTCTACCTGGTTCTCGCGACCATCATGATCCCTCCCCAAGTAACGATGATTCCTCTCTTCCTCGTGTTCAAGGAGCTGGGGTGGTACAACTCGCTGAAACCGCTGTGGGTGACGTCATTCTTCGGTGGCGCGTTCAACATTTTTCTTCTTCGCCAGTTCATGATGGGTATCCCGCGTGACCTTGAGGATAGTGCGAAGATTGACGGCTGCGGATATTTCCGGATCTATCGCAGCATCGTGTTGCCCCTCATCAAGCCGGCGTTGGCGACGATAGGTATTTTCACCTTTCTTTCGGTGTGGAACGATTTCATGGGGCCGCTCGTGTACCTAACGGACCAGCGCCTGTTTCCGTTGAGTCTTGGGCTGTTCGCATTGCAGGTGCTGCAAGGGGGTGCGTTCAGCTTCGGGCTGATGATGTCGGCGTCCGTGTTGATGACGCTTCCGGTTATCCTGCTGTTCTTTTGCGCGCAGCGTACGTTCATCCAGGGCGTCACCCTTACCGGGTTGAAGGGATAACCCGGTTGAGGCAATTGCCGGGCGGATTTCTTGTGGAGAGAAGTAGGAAGATAGAAGACTAGGACGAAGGGTATTTGTTGGGCTGCGGTCATCTTCTGCTGGTGGCGATTCGTTGCGCAGTGGGGTCTTTGGCAAGTCGACGGACGGGTGACCCCGTCCGCGGGGCCATGCGCCAATCCAAAACGTGCTGCACTGTGCTTTCTCGCCAAATGCGCAACAAACGCTGGGATGCAGAAGTGTCTTGACGAGGAGGAGGGGTTGCCATGCGACAGGATCGCCGAGGGCGTTTGTGGATAGCGGCCCTTGTGACCGCGGCAGCGCTATTGGGGCGGGAGGGTGCTACTGCCCGAGGCGTGGAGACTGAGCGCGGAGAGTGGCCCGAAAACTGGCCCAAGGAGCTGGAGCCGTTCCGCGAACAGGCTTCAAGCGTTTCGTATGGAATGGATGTGTGGACGCAGTACTACATCATCACGTTTCGAACGCGCGAGGAATTCGAGCGTGTCTGGCCCGTTTTGCTCAAGCTCAAA
>JBHEKO010000346.1:0-11008 GCA_041859475.1 Candidatus Hydrogenedentales bacterium | reverse complement strand
GTCGAGGACACCGTGAAAGAGATGTCCCTCGCCGAAGCGCAGGCGCTGAATCACGACGCACGCGTGGGCGACCGCCTCAAGGTCCTAACCGAACCCCGGGGATTCGGCAGAATCGCCGCTCAGACTGCGATGCAGGTCTTGATGCAGCGACTCAAAGATGCCGAGCGCGAAAATGTGTTTGGCGAATACAAGCAGCGCGAAGGGGAACTCGTGACAGGCTTGGTCAAACGAGTCGCTCATGGCAATATCATCGTCTCCGTGGGGCGCGCCGAAGCCTTGCTTCCTCTGCGGGAACAGTCGCCGCGCGAGAGTTTCAAGCCCGGCGATCGCATACGCGCGTACCTTCTGCAAGTAGACAAGAGCCCCCGTGGGCCTCAGATCGTTCTGTCGCGCACGGCGCCGGAATTCGTGCGTGCGCTGTTCGACCTTGAAGTTCCTGAAATCTACGACGGGACCATCCAGATTCGCGCCATTTCGCGCGAGCCGGGCAGCAGGACCAAGATCGCCGTTTTGTCGAAAGACTCCAACGTCGATCCGGTTGGTGCCTGCGTCGGCATGAAGGGGTCGCGGGTTCGGGCTGTCGTGGAGGAGTTGTGCGGAGAGAAGATCGATATTGTCCGTTGGAGCGAGGACCCCGTTGAAATGTGCGGGAATGCCCTCAACCCGGCGGATATTCTGGATATAACCGTCGATGAACAGACCAAGTCCATTCTGGTAATCGTGCCTCATGACCAGTTGTCGCTAGCCATCGGCAAGCGTGGGCAGAACGCCCGGCTGGCTTCGAAGCTCATGGGATGGAATATCGACATCAAGAGTGATGTCGAACTGGCCAGCGGTCCTGCACAAGAAGTTCCGGTTTCGGCGACGGAGCCGGAAACGGATGCAGGGGCGGCGCAGCCCGACGTGGAGGCTGTGCAGACTACCGAGAGTTCAGAGGAGTAGACGCCGTTTACACCTCGTTGGGTTTCTCTAAATTGCTCATGGGTGCTCGGGAGTAAGCGTTAATGCAAACAGTTTCCAGCTTGGCCGACCGACTGGGTATGACACCCGAGTTGGCGGTGGAAAAGCTGCGGTACATGCTAATCGAGGTCGAAGGCGCCGAGGCGGAGATCAGTGATGACGCCTGCGACTTGCTGATCGAGGCCGCCGACGATCCGGAGGCGGCCGACCGCGTGCGTAATGCGAAGCTCTTGGAACAAGAGAAGGTCCAGAAACGCACGGAACGCCTGAAAGAGGCCGCAAGGAAGAAGGCGGCAGCCAAGAAGAAGGCGGATGAAGCCGCGGAGACGAAGAAGCCCGTAGCCAAGAAGAAGGCGGCGGCGCGCGGCAAAGAAGGCGAAGTCGAGGCGGAAGAAGAGCACGCCGGCGACGATTCCGGGCATGCAGTTGCGGAGATCATTCGCGACGAGTCCTTGGAAGTTGTCGTCGAAGAGCCGGCGCCAGCTCCCGTACCGGAAGTGGAAGTTGAAGTTGCACCCCCGAAAGCGCCCGAGCCGAAGAAGAAGCAACCGGAAAAGCCCAAGGCTCCGGAGATCGTCATTGGAAGCGCCGTCGAGAGAGTGGAGCCTGTTGTTGAAGTAGTCCGCGCAGACGGCACCCATGTTCCGGCGGCCCAGGCCGAAGCTATCATGGAGGCAACCGCGGTCCATCCCCTTGCCGAAATTGAGGAGGAAGAGGAGACTTCGCCGGTATTTGCCGAAGCCGAACGGCGCCAAGAAGAAGAAGAAGAGCGAAAGGCGCAGCTTATTGCCAAGCCGCTCGCGAAGCCTGACCCCGCGGTTGTCGCCGAAGTACAGCGTCGCGCCGCGGAACGCATCCATAAGCTCCAGCAGCAGCGGGCCTTGGAGTCTCGCAAGGTCGGTCACACGGGCAAGACGGCACGAAAGCGTCAGAAACAAGCCGAAAAGCAGCGTACCGTCGATACGATGCGCCGAAATGCCGCCGCCGCGGTTCGCGAATATCAAGCGAGCGGAATAGGCATGGGCCCGCGCAAACGGAAACGCCGCAGAACACGCGAGGACATGCCCGATATGGAGGGCGTTGAAGACATCTCCGAGATTCAGGTTATTCAAGTGGAAGAGGGCATGACCGTCGAGGCTCTTGCCAATGAACTTGATCTGCCTGTGAATGACATCATCCTCGACCTCATGGACCTGAATATCTTGGCCAACAAGAATCAAGTCCTCGGAATCGACATGATTCGCCAGATTGTCGAGCCGCGCGGCATCCAGGTCGAAGCCATCATTCCCGGCGAAGACGAGGTGCTGGCGGACGAGCCCGACGCCCCCGAAGATTTGCGCCCGCGCGCACCGGTTGTCACGGTCATGGGCCACGTCGACCATGGAAAGACCAGCTTGCTCGACCGTGTGCGCGAGGCTAGTGTTGCCGACGGAGAAGCCGGCGGTATCACCCAGCACATCGCGGCGTACGATCATCGAATCGGCGACAAGCGCGTGGTCTTCCTCGACACACCCGGTCACGAAGCGTTCACGCAGATGCGGTCTCGCGGCGCTCAGATTACCGACATCGTGGTGTTGGTCGTTGCGGCCGACGACGGCGTCATGCCTCAGACGATTGAGGCAATCGACCACGCAAAGGCCGCGGACGTACCCATTGTGGTGGCCATCAATAAGTGCGACAAGCCCGACGCGCAACCCGAGCGCATTCGCCAGGAATTGACGCGGTTCGAACTGTTGGACGAGGCGTGGGGCGGCAAGACGATCATCAAGAACATTTCGGCCAAGCTGGATCAGGGCGTAGACGAGTTGATGGAATTGCTTGTGCTCGAAGCCGAGATGCTGGAACTCCGGGGCAATCCCAAGAAACGGGGACGCGGCGTCGTTGTGGAGTCGGAAATTTCTCGTGGGCAAGGGCCCGCCGCGTGGTTGCTGGTACGAAACGGAACTCTCCGCGTCGGCGATGCCTTCCTGGCAGGGCAGACCTATGGCCGAGTTCGCTCCATGCACAATTCGCGCGGTGAATCCATCATGGAAGCAGGGCCCGCGACTCCAGTCGTCGTTACGGGTTTCAACGTGCTGCCCGATGCAGGCGACCAATTCGTTGCGGTTCAAGACGAGCGCGTGGCAAGGATCATCGCGGAGAAGCGCGCCGACATTGTCCGGCAGAAGCAACGCGAGAAGACGCGCCGCGTAACGCTCGAGGATTTCCATCTGCTGCTTGAGGCAGGCGATACGCACGAATTGAATGTTGTTCTGAAAGCCGACGTGCAGGGTTCGGTGGACGTGCTCGAATCGAGCTTTTCCAAGGTGGGCAATCAGGAAGTCCACGTGCGTTTGGTCCACTCGGGCGTTGGCGGCATCAATGAATCCGACGTGCTGCTTGCGAGCGCGAGCAACGCCGTGATTATAGGATTTCACGTCACAGCCAGCCCGCGCGCGCAGAAGTTAGCGGAGCAGGAAGGCGTGGATGTCCGAACGTATCGCGTCATCTACGAGGCGATCGAAGACGTTCGCCTGGCCCTCGAAGGCATGTTGACGCCCGAGTCCCGCGAGGTTATCACGGGGCACATCGAAATTCGCCAAGTCTTCCGGTCGTCGGCTCACGGAAATATCGCGGGTTGCTACGTACTCGACGGGGAAGTCCACCGCGGCTCCCCGGCCCGCGTATCGCGCGACAACGTCGTTGTTTACCAAGGGAAGATCGGTACATTGCGCCGTGAGAAGGACGATGCCCGCACCGTCGCGGCAGGCTTCGAATGCGGTCTCAAGCTTGAGAATTTCGAGGACATAAAGATTGGCGACATCATCGAGCTTTATCGCGTCGATAGCGTGGCAAAAACGTTAGCCTAAGAACAGGACGCCCCCGATGACCATCGGCCTATTGAAGATGGACATCCTGGTTCCGGGCTCCCGCTCCTTGAAAGACAAGCGCCGGGTCGTCAAGAGCCTCAAGGAGCAATTGCGCAACCGCTACAACTGTTCCGTCGCCGAAATCGGCGAAAAGGAGCTTTGGGGGCGCGCCCAGATCGCCGTCTGCGTCGTGGGCGACGACAGCCGCTTTGTGAATACGCAACTCAATGAAATTGTCCAGTTTTCCGCGAGCAAAGGCGGCGCGGAACTGGCTGACTACCAGATCGAGATGATGTAATGCCGGAAGGAAGAGCTCGCCGCGTCGGAGAACAAATCCGCAAGGAAATCGCCGACTTGCTGACCAAAGGGGTCAAAGATCCCCGGATCGGCTTTGTGTCGGTGATGGAAGTCAAAATGTCCCCGGACCTGAGCTATGCCGATGTGTTCGTAAGCCTGTATGGAACGGCAAGCGAGCGCAAGGGTTCTCTTATAGGACTGCAGCAAGCAGCCGGTTACATGCGCCGGGAAATTGGAAAGCGGCTTCGCCTTCGTGTTACCCCTGCGGTGCGCTTCGTTGAGGACACCACGCTCGACACCGCTTATCGCATCGAGGAGCGACTGCGCGAGATTCATGCCGAACAAGAACATGACCCGAACGAAGAACAGTGATCTGCGCGCCGTTCTGGACGTCTTGCATGCGGGCAAGTCGATTCTGGTGACGAGCCATACGTCTCCCGACGGCGACGCCGTGGGGAGTCTTCTTGCCATGGCGCATTTCTTGCGCGCCTTGGGTAAAGACTCCGTTACGTGCGCCCTCGCCGACCCCGTTCCAAAGACCTACTTGTGGCTGCCCGGTGTCCAGGATATTGCGGCGCCAGAATTGTTGCATGCGCATTTCGACGTTGCCGTCATTATCGATGCGCACCAGCGGTCGCGCATTGGAAGCGTGAGCAAGCTCATCGCGGAAGATACTACGCTGCTTGCCCTCGACCATCACCTCGCGGAGAGTATCGACGCGCCTATTCACTACGTGAACCCATCGTATTCCGCCGCCTGCGAAATCGTGGTGGACTTATTCGACTTGGCGGGCCTGCCGATTTCGCGCGAAGCCGCGGATTGCGCCTACATCGCCCTCATTACCGACACCGGCAGCTTTCGCTATTCGAACACGAATCCTCGCGCTCACCGCACGGCCGCGCGCTTGATTGAAGCGGGCATCGACGTGGCCGATATTTCGGCGCGCACGTTCGACACCATGGCGCGTCCGCGCTTCGATCTCCTGAGCCGTGTGCTCCAACGGACGAAGGTGTCCGCAAATGGCCTCTTTGCCGCTGCGCAAGTTACCATGTCCGACATGCAAGAGACCGGCGCAAAAGGCGAGGATGTAGACGGGCTTATCAACTACCTTCGCAACATCGAAGGTGTTCAATTGGCCGCTCTTTTCCGGGAGGCCGAACCGGGTATCACCAAAGTGAGCTTCCGCGCGCGTCCCCCGGTGAATTGCGCGGAGATACTGCGCGAGTTCGGCGGTGGAGGGCACGCGGCCGCGGCGGGAGCGACCTTGTCCTGTCCCATGAATGAAGCTGTCGCAACGATCCTGTCCGCATTGCCCGAACACATAAAGGACCGGGAATGAACGGTATCCTCCTCGTAGATAAGCCTTCGGGTTTGACCTCGCACGATGTCGTGGACCGAATCCGCCGTGCCGCCGGCATGCGGCGCGTTGGGCATACAGGCACCCTCGATCCCGCGGCAACCGGTCTCCTGATTCTCTGCCTTGGTCCTGCGACCCGTCTTTCCGAATTCCTGACGGGACTCGACAAAGTTTACGAAGGCACCATGCGTCTTGGGCTTTCGACGGACTCCTACGATCTCGACGGGAAAGTACTTGAAGAGAAGCCTGTGCCTCCGGTCACTGCCGCGCAAATTCAGGGCGTCTTCGATTCCATGACAGGCACTATCATGCAGATTCCGCCGATGGTGAGCGCAGTGAAAGTGGGGGGGGAACGCCTCTACAAAATGGCGCGCAAGGGAGTTGTGGTCGAACGCGAGCCGCGCCCCGTGACGATTCGCGAGTTCTCCTTGCTCAACCTCGCATCTCCGGATATTCAGTTCAGGATACGATGTACGCGAGGAACGTATGCCCGCTCGCTCTGCTTCGACGTGGGCGAGCTCCTCGGCTGCGGAGCCACGCTTGCTGCGCTACGCCGCACCTTCGTCGGTCCGCACGCGGTGGATGCGGCCAAGCCGGTGGAGTTTTTCCGGAATCCCGAGGATGTCCGGTCCTGTCTTCTCAATGTGGACAAGGCCCTGGAACTGCCCGAAGTCATAGTCCGTCGTATTAGCCGTTCGCTGGTGTCTTCGGGGGGCTTGCTTGCTCCGGCCGACTTAACGGCCGAATGTCCCGTGCAAGAGGGTTGGGTTCAAGTTAAGTCCGAGTCGGGCGAACTTCTCGCGCTGGCGGAGGTCCATTTGTCGTGCGGACAGGTTCGCATTCAACCCAAGAGGGTGCTCTGCGAAAAGTGATCCAGGTCGTTGAAGACATTCGCGCTCAGACCATCCAATTCCCGCGATTGGTACTCACCATAGGCAGCTTTGACGGGGTACATCGCGGGCATCGCGCAATCCTCGATGAAGTCATCAGGCAAGCCAAATTGCTTGAGGGGAGCGCTGCCGTACTTACCCTGAAGCCGCATCCGCGAGAGTTCTTCAGTCCCGGCCACGCTCCGAGCTTGCTCACCAGCGAAGCCAAGAAGTGGCAGCTTTTTGACGAGGCGGGTATCGACGCCGTTTTTGTGCTTCCCTTCGATCAATCCGTCGCCTCCCTGGAACCCGAAGAATTCGTGGACTCCATTCTTGTGAAGCGATGTCACGCGGAATCCATCGTTGTCGGTCACGACTTTCGTTTCGGCAAGCGCGCACGGGGCGACTTTGACCTGTTGAGTACGCTTGCGTCGCAGTCGGGGTTTTCCGTTTCCCAGGTTGCCCCGCTGCTGATGGACGGCGAACGCGTCAGCAGCACGCTTATCAGAGAGCGGCTTTTGCTCGGCGATCTGAGCAAGGCCGAAGCTTTCCTGGGGCGTCCTTATTCGATCGCCGGCGTGGTCGTTCCTGGAAGGCACATCGGATCGACCATTGGGTTTCCGACGGCCAACGTGCGCCCTCATCACAGCGCAATCCCCGCACAGGGCGTGTACATTGCACAGACGGTCGTGAACGGAGAGCACTACGCTACGGCGGTGAATATCGGCGTCGCGCCCACCATACGCGATGAAGACATGACCATTGAGGCGCACCTCCTCGACTTCAGCGAAGACATCGAAGGTGTCGAGGTCGAAGTCGTGTTTATCAAGCGCCTGCGTTCGGAGATCCGATTCGCGTCCGTGCAAGACCTTATCGCGCAAATCCATCTAGATGTGGACCAGGTCCGGGCGTATTTCCGCGATCTCGCCTCCAGTTGACTTGCTTCCCTATTCTCCCTACATGCCGCCTGCATAGACCCCACTCGCACGTCTCGTTTGATCGGAAAATTTTGCGTTTGTCATTTGTCACTGGTAGGATTAGGGAGCAGATTGAAGTGCAGCCACCACTTGTCGCCGGCAATGTCAACGTTTGGAAGTTTTTGAACGTTTTGCACCGGGGCGGCGTCTAAGAATGTGCGATAACCAAACCACGGCGAATTGAACTATATGCCTCGCCAGACCTGTACGATAATTGTCATGACATGCGTGCTCCTTGCAGCCGGTTGCTCCACAACCCGCTACAAGGAACGTGCCGATCGCGAAGTCTACTCCATTATTGAGGACAAATCGGGCGACGTGCCCGGCATGTCCAAGGACTTCAGTATCGAAAAGCCGGACGCGGACCCGGTCAAGGACTTGCCCGCAGCCGAACAGCCGCCCGAGTTCTTGGGTGAAGTTGGGCAGACCGAGGTCAAGGCCCAAGTCCTGTCGTTGGAACAGGCCCTCCAGATTGCCGTAACGAACAGCCGGACGTATCAGAACCAGAAGGAACTCCTTTACCTTCAAGCCCTTGCGCTCACGCTTGACCGGCATCGTTTCACGCCCATTTTCGCGGCGGGCGGCTCCGCGCGTTACAACCGGTCTACCAGCGACATCTCCAAGCTATCAGGCTCCGCGGAACTGGCTCAAGCTATTCCTGATGCGATGCGCACGGCGGGCGGCAACACGCAGACACTACTTGGCAATGCTCCCACCGCCGCGGGCTTTCTGGAACTGTACGGTATCCCACCTGATTCGACTGCCGTGGCCGCGCTTGAAGCCGTGGGAGCGCTCGCGGGAACCCCTGCGAAATTGCTCAACGATTACGCCAATGTAGTCGAAGAGGCTTTCACGGTTACCGGCATCAATCAGCCCAAGGACGAGATCGCAAACGAGCGGAGCGTGTCAGGAGAAACCTCCGTCGGCGTGAATCTGCTCTTGCGAGGCGGTGGACGAATCGCCGCGAGTTTGACCTCCAATTTCCTGCGCTTCCTCACGGGAGACCCTAGCGTTACCACCTCCTCCGCCCTCGTGGGCAGCTTCACGCAACCCTTGCTGCGTGGACGTGGCAAGGATGTTGTCGCCGAGCAGCTTACCCAAGCCGAACGCGACGTGCTCTATCAGTTGCGTTCATTCACGCGCTTCAGGCAGGAGTTTGCCGTTCAGGTTGCGTCTTCCTACTACTCGGTCCTTCAGAATCGCGACGCTGTCAGCAACAACTGGCAGGGATATCAGGCATTTCTCATGAGCGCCGAGCGCGAACGCGCCCTTGCCGAAGTCGGGCGCAGAACGCAGACGGATCTCGGCCGTATCGAACAGAGCGTCCTCAACTCCGAAAACAGTTGGGTCGACTCGATCCGCGCGTACAAGCAGAGTCTGGACCAGTTCAAGATTCTGCTCGGTTTGCCCACCGACGCCCAAATTATTCTAGACGACAAGGAATTGGATGTGCTGAGGGAAGCAGGTATCCAACACCCAACAGTAAGCGACGAGCAAGCGATCGAAGTTTCGCGCGTCGCGCGGCTGGATCTCTACAACGTCCGCGATCAGGAAGACGACTCCAAGCGCAAGGTTCTGGTCGCGGCCAACTCCCTGAAACCGGACTTGGATCTGGTCATCACGGGGCGAGTCAATAGCGAGCCGGGCGCGGACAAATTCAATACGCTCGACTTCCAACGAGCGGCGTGGTCCGCGGGTTTCGATGTCGACCTTCCCCTTGATAGGAAAGCCGAGCGCAACAGTTATCGAGCCTCCTTGATTTCGTATGACCGCGCTACCCGCGAGTTGAGTCTTGCCGAGGACAACGTCAAGTTGGAAGTGCGCGACGCATGGCGAAACCTTGACCAGGCCAAACGTAACTTTGATAACCGAAAGCTTGCCCTTGCGCTCAGCGAGCGCCGTGTGGAGGAGCAGAAACTTCGCGCGGAGTTCGGTGGCGGCATCATCCTCGATCAGGTGGACGCGCAGAATGACTTCATCAGCGCACAGAACCAGCTCACGGATGCCCTCGTTCGTCACACCATCGCACGACTCGAGTTCTGGCGCGATATGGGTATCCTGTATATCAAACCGAATGGCCAATGGGAGGATGTGAAGGATGTTCAAGAGAGCCCAAGCTGAGGGCTCACCGAAACCACGTAGGCGGCTGATTACGCGCCGCCGTATCATCGTGGCTATCGTGATCCTCGCCGTCGCCGGCGGCATCTATGCCCGATTCGGGAAGACCACCAGCGGCCCAAGCATCGCCACCACATTCGAGGCCAGACGCGGCCCACTCGACATCACCGTCGTCGAAGGCGGCGGCGTGGAAGCCATCGAGTCGCAAACCATCAAATCCGAGATCAAGGGCCAGACGAAGATTCTCACCATCGTCGATGAAGGTTATCTGGTGACCGAGGAAGACATCAAGAACAAGAAGGTCCTCGTGACCCTTGACGATTCCGAGCTCTTGGAGCGCATGACCCAAGAAGAGTTCGAGTATCAGAGCGCGTTGGCCAACTACACCGACGCACGCGAGCAATACGAAATCCAGCTTAAACAGAACGAAAGCGATATCACGGCGGCCGAACTGGAAGTTCGATTTGCGTTGATGGACTTTCAGAAGTACCTCGGGGCCGAACTTGCCCAGACTATCGTCAAGGAACGCGGCCTGGACCTTGACGATGTCATGAAGCAAATTGACGAAGAATCGCGACGCATCGATGCCGCCGCGGAGGCCGATAAGACAAAGTCGAGTGTCCCCGATGAGGCAGGGGGAGATGTCCCGTCCGATACCCCTGCGAATGCGGAGTCCGAGCCAAAGGCCGAGGAAGCACAAACCTCGAAGAAGAACGAAGACGCCAAAGTCGAGAAGACAGTCGCGTCGACTGCGGTCCGGAGGAATTTGCCTCGGGTTGACTTCACGCAGTACGCCGACCCAGAGCGCCTGGGCGACGGAGAGGCCCAACAGACGCTACGCAAGCTTCAGAGCGACCGCATTCTGTCGGAGCAGGAATTGGGCTTGGCCGAAACGAAGTTGACCGGAACGCGCCGGCTCGCCGAGAAGAACTTCGTCACAAAGCAAGACCTCGACAATGACGAGATGACGGTCAAGAAGACGACCGTGTCCAAAGACTCCGCAATGACCGCGGAAGACCTGTTCATCAAATATGAATTCCCCAAACAGGGCGAGAAACTGCTGTCGGCCTATGAAGAGGCCATTCGCAAGTTTGAGCGCACCAAGCGCCAATCCGTTGCCAAGGAAGCGCAGGCTGTGGCCCGCAAGAACTCCTCCGAAGCGAGCTTCAAACTGCGCGAGCGGCGTAGAAGAGAATTGCAGGAGCAGCTCGATGCATGCACCATCGTCGCGGAACGGCCGGGCCTTGTTGTCTACGCCGGTAGCGACGAACCGTGGCGCAGGCAGGAGCCCATTGAAGCAGGGTCGACTGTCAATGAGTTCCAGGAAATCATCACCATCCCCGACATGACGCAGATGGCCGTCAATGTCAAGGTGCACGAGTCGGCTATCAAGCAAATCAAGAAGGAGCAGAAGGCGACCATCAAGCTCGACGCCTATCCCGATGAGGAACTCCACGGGCAAGTGACCAAGATTTCCGTGCTACCCGATTCGGGGCAGCGCTGGATGAACCCGGACATCAAACTGTATCCCTGTACGGTGAGCATCGAAGGTACCTTCGAATGGCTCAAACCCAGCATGAC
>JBHEKO010000171.1:0-2719 GCA_041859475.1 Candidatus Hydrogenedentales bacterium | reverse complement strand
CGCATGATCCATATCCCCGCGGGTTTCCCGAAACTGTTTCGCACGAAATACGATTGGGCGTGCGAGACGGAGCCGGAGCCGGGCGCGGAAGGCCGAAAGATGTTTTGGCCGCGCGGCAGGGTCCTGGGTGGAAGCAGCTCGATAAACGCGATGATCTATATTCGCGGCAATCGCCGGGACTACGACGCTTGGGCCGAAGCCGGCAACCGGGGATGGACCTTCGACGAGTGCCTTCCCTACTTCAAGAAATCGGAGCGCCAAAAGCGCGGCGCTTCGCAATGGCACGGCGCGACGGGACCCCTTGGCGTGCGCGACCTAATAAGCCCCCATGTCCTTTCTCGGCGCTTCGTCGACGCGTGCGAGGCGGAAGGCGTTCCCCGCAACGATGATTTCAATGGGCCCCGTCAGGAAGGGGCGGGTCTATTCCAGGTCACCCAAACGGGCGCGCGACGGTGCAGCACGGCAGCCGCGTTTATCGCTCCCATCGCGGAGCGCGAAAACCTGACGACTATCGCAAACGCTCGCGTTCTGCGCGTGCTGGTGGGTCAGGGGCGGGCCTTGGGCGTTGCCTACACGCACGATGGCGGAGAGCACGAGGCAAGGGCAGAGCGCGAAGTGATTCTTGCCGCGGGGGCTATCCACTCTCCCCAGCTTCTCCTGGTGTCGGGGATTGGCCCAGCAGGCGAGCTGGAACGCGCCGGAATCGAGTGCACCCATGAATTGCCCGGCGTCGGCAAGAATCTGCAAGACCACCTGTGCGTTCCCATCGTCACGGAGTGCGTCAACACGAGCACCTACGACACGGCGGACTCGGCGATCAATGCAGCGAAGTACTTCCTGCTCAAGCGCGGCCCATTGACGTCGAACTTGGCGGAAGCGGGCGCTTTCGTTCGCACGGAACCCGGCTTGGACAGGCCGGACATCCAGTTGCTTTTCGGCCCTATGTATTACGTGAACCATGGTTTCGCGCCGCGCCCCGGCAATGCCTACTCCGTGCTGACCACTTTGCTTTGCCCGGAGAGCCGCGGCGAGATTACCGTGAAGTGCGGCGACCCCCTTCAGGCCCCCACGATTCGCGCGAACTACCTCGCCTCGAACACGGACCTCCGCCGTTTGGTGGAAGGACTCAAGCTGGCTCGCCGCATCGCGCGCAACGCGGCTCTTCAGCAGTTCCGCGGACGCGAGTTTCATCCGGGGGACGACGCCCAGTCCGACGAGGCGTTGGCGGCATACGCCCGCCAAGCGTGCGAGACGCTTTACCATCCCGTGGGAACCTGTACGATGGGCCACGGCCCGATGAGCGTCGTGGACGACAGACTCCGGGTCCATGGCGTGAAAGGTCTCCGCGTGTGTGATGCCTCGATCATGCCCACCATCGTTTCCGGCAACACGAACGCGCCAACCATTATGATCGCCGAAAAGGGAGCCGATATGATCGAGGAGGACGCGCAAGCGTGAGGGAGTTGTCTGACGCGCTGGGCGCTTCCTGTTACAATTGACGCGAAATGCCAGCCAGTTTTGTCCGAATACGCAAAGGGGAATGCGAATGAGGTTTTACGGGGTACTCGTGCTTGCGCTTGCTCTCCTCGCGTCGAGCCCTGCGCACGCGCAGAAGCCAGTCAAAGGGTTCGGCGATTTGCGTACCGAAGAGGAGAAGATCAAGGCGGCGACACCACCCGAAGAAGGCGCCCCCGAAGCAGCCCCTATGGACATCCCGGCAAAGGTCCAGTCGCTCAGCCTTTTGCAGCGGGTTTCGCAACTCATGGTCGTGACGCTTGAAGGGGCGCCCGCGCCCAATGCCGTCGACCGCGAAGTGCTGGAACGGTACACGCCGGGAGGGGTGATCATCGCGTCGATCCTGCGACCCTCCACCGCTGCCGAGTACATCATTTCGTTGCGCCGCACGGAATCCCGCACCGGCATCCCCTTGCTTATCGGCACGAATCTGCATGCATTGCCGCGCGGTACGAGCGCCGGCCCCAATACGGACTTCACGCCCCTGCCAACACTGCTCGCCGTTGCGGCGGCAGGCGACCCGGATGTCACGCAGCGGCTCTCCAAGTTCTCCGCGGACTATCTGAAGCTCATGGGATTCAACATGCACATGGGGCCTACGCTGGAGCTGGCGCCTTCCCTGCCGGGGGCAATGGGCACGGTCAATTGCCTGGGTTCCGACCCGGCGTTTGTCGCCGAATGCGGGTCCGTTATGCTGAAGACGCTGGACGAGAATGGGATCGTCGGCCTTCCGATGGGCTTTCCCGGAGGTGGGTTGAACCGGGAGGGCAAGTTCCCCGCGGTCCTGTTGACCCCGAAGCAACAGGCGCTCACGCAGGACTTCCTGCCGTATGCGAGAGCCATCGATCAAGGGACGCCCATTATCCATGTCGGCAATACGCTGACGCCTACCCTTGATCCGAACGACCTCCCCGCAAGCCTTTCATCCATCGTGATGAACGACTTGCTGCGCGGAGACCTTGGGTTCAAAGGCGTTGTATTGTCGGGGCCGCTCGATACGAACGACATCGTCTTAAAATACGAAGTCTCCGACGCGGCCATCAAGGCGCTGCGGTCAGGGGCCGACATGATTCTTTGGAGCCAATCCGGGCGGCGCGTCATGAAGACGGTGGACGACATCGTGAACGCGGTCGAGCAGGGCGACTTGGCCGAAGAAGCCATCAACGTGGCCGTGACGCGCGTGCTGGAGATGAAAGAACGATAC
>JBHEKO010000588.1:0-9093 GCA_041859475.1 Candidatus Hydrogenedentales bacterium | reverse complement strand
CGACAGCCCGATAATCTGCGGGAAGCATGCCGCGCCGCGCGCCATGAAGCCCGCGCAGCACTCTTCGTGGATGACGGCGGGGATGCCCAGGCGCGTATGTTCGACCAGGTAGCATTGGATAGCGTTAACAGTTTCGGCGTATTCCTTAGGAGCCAGGTCGGTTGCTCCCGCGAGCATGGAGATGTGCCCGACGCCGTTGCTGATGTGCGCGATGGCCTTCTTCTCGGAGAACCGCCGGTCTTCGAGCAGGTCGTAGCCCCAGACGCCTACAAGCTGCGCGAGCTTTTCTTCCAGCGTCATTCGGCCAATCAAGTCCGCGAGGCGCTCTTCGATGGGAAGCGTCGCATTTTTGTACGGAGCTTTGTCGGGACGTGAGGCGTCGGTGGTCATGGGCTTCCCCCTCTGCGAGTTGCGGTGGCTATGTCCGGGCCTCGCCGCCCGTTCAGTACAGCATCATACTACCGCGAGGGGGACGAAGAAGAAATGCGATCTGCGGCAACCCGGGGACGCCTGCCACAGAGGGCAGGCGCTACGAAGACGCTCGCCGTGGAAGGCAGGTGCCGAAGACCCTCGCCGCGGTAGGCAGGTGCCGAAGACCCTCGCCGCGGAAGGCAGGTGCCGAATGGAGGAACCTCTTTCGCTAGCCTTTGATCCCCGAGAGCGTGATGCCTTGAATCATGTAGCGTTGGCACAGGAAGAAGATGAGGATCATGGGTAAGGTCATCACGAGCGACGTCGCCATCATCTCGCCGTACATGGATCCCTGCTCCGTGCGGAACCATTGCAGGCCGAGGGCAATCGTCATCTTGTCCTTTGTATTGATGTAGATGTATGCGCCCAGGAAGTTGTTCCATGACCCTTGGAACGTCTGCACTGCCACGACGGCGAGCGCGGGCTTGATCAGCGGCATGGTCATCGTCGAGAAAATACGAAGGTGCCCGCACCCGTCGATCTTCGCCGCCTCGTCGAGTTCGATAGGCAGGGTCAGCATGAACTGGCGCAAGAGGAAGATGTGAAAGGCGGAGCCAAACATCGCGGGGACCCATAGCGGATTCAGCGTGTTGTACCAATCGAGCTGGTTGAAAATGAGAAACTGCGGAATCATGGTAACCTGCGCGGGCAGCATCAATGTTGCGAGGACCAAGAGGAAGACGGACTCGCGGCCGCGCCACCGAATCCGCGAAAACCCATATGCAATGAACGCGCTCGACACGACATTGAGCGCCACACTCAGCAGGGTCACATAGAGCGTGTTGCCGAGCCAGCTCCACATGGGGATGAACTGTTGCGCGTTTGTGAAGTTCTGGAACGCCAACGGCCAATCGACAGGTTGTTGTTTGAAGACCTCGGGGATCCACGTCATCGGTATGCGGAAGATCTCGCTGCGCTGTTTGAAGCTGGTCACAATCAGCCACACAAACGGAATGGAAAACAGGACACCGATGGACGCCAGCACGACGTGCATGAAACTCTGACGAACAACCTCTTGCAGTCCGTTCTTCAATCGCCTATTCATAGTGCACCCACCTCTTCGACATGCGCCATTGAACAAGCGTCAACAAAAGCACAAGCAGAAAGAGAATCCACGCCTGCGCCGAGGCGTACCCCATCTTGAAGTAACGAAACGCGTTGTTGAACAAGTAATAGACATAGAAAAGGGTCGAGTCGGCGGGCCCTCCCTTGGTCAGGATCAGCGCCTGAGCGAAGATCTGGAACACGCCGATGATCCCCGTGACGAACGAGAAGAAGATGTAAGGCGTCAACATGGGCAGGGTCACCGAAAAGAACTGCCGGACTTTGCCGGCGCCATCGATCGACGCGGCCTCGTACAAATGCGCAGGAATGCCCTGCAAGCCGGCCAGCCACATGATCATCCCGCCGCCCGCGCCCCAGAGTCCCATGAACACAATGGCTGGTTTCGACCACGACTTATCGCCCAGCCATGATGGCGGATGCAGCCCGATCTCGCGCAGGCTCGCGTTGATTAGGCCATCGGGATTCAGCAGTGCATACCAGAGCACGGCCGTCGCGACGGCAGGCGTTATCGCGGGCAAGTAGAAGATCGTGCGATACGCGGTCATGCCTTTGACCTTGGTGTTCAGCAGCATGGCCAGGAGCAGCGATACGGCCATGCCGACGGGAAGAGCGACTACCATGAACACCGTGTTCCACAGCGATTTCCAAAACAAGGGATCGTGACCGACAAGGAACGTGTAGTTGTCCAAGCCGACGAAGCGCGCCGGATGAATAACGTCATAGGAACAGAAGCTCATGGCCAGCGAGAAGATCATCGGACCTGCCGTGAACACGATGAAGCCGAATGCCCACGGACCTATGAAGACTACTCCCATGCGGTTGTCGTGCTTCTGCATGGTGCTGCGCGCCCGATGTTCGCGCGTGCTCCACAGAAGCCATCCAATCGCCCCCACGAGGATCGCCGTCGCGCCGGCCCACACCCAAGCCCAATTCAAAAGGGGGTACGTGTCGAACTTGTTGAACAGATCGAGTTGCTCCTGCACGCGCCGGTCGGCGTCGTGCAGCGCTTGCTCCGCGGTCATCTCCCCATAGAGCACCCGATCCACGGCGCGCCGCGACTCGTCGCGAATCACCGCGCTTACCGGACTCGCCGTCGGCGGAACCAGCAACGGGATCAGTCCTTCGCAGGCAAGATACGCTTGCGCAAACAGGGGGTTCTCGATGGGGTATTTGGCCACGATGGCCTCGCGAACGCGCCGGTCGGAACGGAACCCCGGATACACCTGCATGTTCCCGCGCGCCCTCGTCTGCTCCGCAAACGCATCGAAAAACGGAACCTGTCCCTTGGGCGACAGGGCAAACCGGATAAACTGCCACGCCTCTTTGGGATGCCGCGCGTTGTGGGGAATGAGATAAAGGGCATGCTTGTCCGACAGCGAGATCGGAGGACGCCCGTCCGGAGTTGGAATAGGAGCAATCCCCAGTTCCATGTCCGGCTTCTTCTGCATTGCCCGGAAGATGATGGAATCGTCCTCCACCGACAATATGATCTTGCCTTCCCCTTGTGGCCAGAGTCCTGTCCCTTCGCTGGTCTGGGAGAAATCGTCGAAGGCGCGCCGCCCACCCGTGGCCTCGAAGATGCTCACGACAAAATTCAGGGCGCGCAACGATTCCGGCGAATCGAGCAGACTCTCCCGCCCGTCCTCCGAAAGCACATCGCCCCCGAGTTGACGCACGTAGAAGGCGAGGTCGTCCACACCGTACGGCGCGTGAAGCATCGTCCCCAATCGTGTCACCCGGCCCTTGTCGTCGCGCTGTGTCAGCCTGACCGTCATTTCGCGCCATTCGTCCCAGGTGCGCGGCGGGCGCTCAGGATCCAAGCCCACTTCCCGAAACACGGCTTTGTTGTAGGCTAGACACAAAACGCTCGAGCCTTCCGCGATGGCGTACACGTGGCCGTCCCATTTCGAGGCATTCCAAAGCCCAGGGGGATAGTCCTCCTCGTGTAAGCCGTCCGGCAGGGATTTGTCTTGCTCGATGAACTCGTCCAGCGGCATGAGAATGCCCCGGGCGGCAATATCGCCGAAGAGATTGGCTTCTCTACGAAACACGTCGGGCGGCACGCTCCCGACGACTCCGCACAAGAGCTTCTGCAGGTCCTGTCCGCGGTCGGCAGGACCGAAAATGACCTTGATGTGCGGATACTCTTTCTCGAAAGCCTCCACCAAGGCATACCACCCGGCCCGGGCGTCGCCCATGTTCATGCCCCAAACATGAAGTTCGACGGGCTCCTGCGCCTGGGTAGGCAATGCCAGCCCCACGACGAAAAGGAGGAGCAAAGGCCAGCGCCGCCCCCCCTTACTCCGGGATTGTAATTGCATTGTCATGCTCCGGCCGGTCACAAGCATTTCGGGCGATGACGCCGGTTTTCTCGCTGTTGGTTTTGTCGAACTGCCCCATGCCACTCCCTTCCCCCGGTGATTCAAGCAGGCGTATTCTGCCTTGTAATGACAACTAACTGCAACTTATCTCGAAACGAGTCCGCGGATGCCCGCCAATCGTCCGGAAACTTGGTGCGACCCGCTCCTCTGCCGGCCCCCCTGTATCCTCCCACCCCCGGGAAACGGCGATTCGACTTGAGGCTCTTTCCCATGTACGATCCCTGGGAAATTGCAGGACCGAGCACCGTGCAGGGCATACGAAAGAAGGTACCATGCAGAACTTGATCCACAATGCCGTGGACATCCAGGACTTCAGTCCCGACAAACTGAACAAGGTTAAGCTCTACGAATCGTCGCGCATGTTTTGCGACGTGTATTGCTTGGCGCCCGGTCAAGCGCAGAACCCTCACGAACACCACGAGGAAGACAAGATTTACTTCTGCCTGACGGGGACGTGCGAAGTGACGATTGGGGACCTGACCCAAGCGCTTCCATCCGGACACGTCGCCGTGGCGCCCGCCGGCACGATTCACGGGATATCGAATCTCTCCGATTCCCCTGCGACCGTCTTGGTGGTCATGGCGCCGAACCCAAGGCATCGTGCTGGTCAATGAGTAGTCCCGAGGCATCCACAGGATTCTACGAAGCCGTCTACCGGCTTGTGCGCGACATCCCGAAGGGCCGCGTCATGACCTACGGGCAGATTGCCACCATCACCGGTGCGCCTCGCGCCGCACGCGCCGTGGGCTACGCGATGCGGGCAAGCGGCGACCGGAGCGATGTGCCGTGGCAGCGGGTCATCAACCACAAAGGAGCGATCAGCGCGCGCGGAGACGTAGAGCGCCCGCTGCTTCAGCGGCAGCTTCTTGAAGACGAAGGCGTTGTGTTTAACGATGAGGATCGGTGCGACCTGAAGCTATACCGCTGGGAACCCGCCGACCTGGAAGCGTATATCTATGCGGGCAATCCGGAGTTGCCCTTCTTCTGAACAAGCGTATTCGATGTCCCCGCGCGGGGCGTCTTGAAGTGTAAGGAGCAGTGCGTGATTTATTTGAACGCAGTAATTCTTGGAATTGTCGAGGGGTTGACCGAGTTCTTGCCGATTAGCAGTACGGGGCATCTCATTCTATTCGAGCGGTTCGTGCGATTGAGCGACGACCCTGCCTCGCACTTCCCGTTTTCGTTCATGGTGATCATTCAATTGCCCGCGGTGCTGGCGGTGGTACTCTATTTCTGGAACACCCTATGGCCGTTCCGCGAGAACGCGGATCACCGGAACCGGACCGTAGTGCTTTGGCTGAAGATCGCGTTTTCGGTGTTGCCCGCCGTGGTCCTTGGCGTGCTGTTCAACGACATCATCGAAGAACACTTATCTTGGGAACTGCCGGTGGCCTTGGCCTTGGTAATTGGCGGCGTCGTGCTCGTGGCCATCGAGCGCCGCTCGCTTCCCGTAAAGTTTCCGAACGTCGAGACCGTTGGGTTCAAGAACGGTTTCTTCATTGGGTGCTTTCAATGCCTGGCCATGGTTCCTGGCGTATCCAGGTCAGCCGCGACCATTATCGGAGCGATGCTGCTAGGCGCGAGCCGTCCGGCGGCGGCGGAATTCTCCTTCTTTCTCGCCATCCCCACAATGCTGGGCGCGACCGCCATCACGGTGCTGAAGAGAGGGTTATCCTTCACCCCCCAAGAGTGGGTGGTGCTCGGCATCGGGTGCGCAACGTCCTTCGTGACCGCTTACGCGGCGGTCGCTTTTCTCATGAACTACATACGCCGCCACGATTTCCGGATCTTCGGATACTACCGAATCGTGCTGGGCGGGCTGATTCTCGCGGTATATGTCTTTGGCCGCTTCGTGTAGGCGTGTTGCGCCGCGCGAGCGCAAGCGGCATACTTCGCCGACTCCGGCATTGAGAGAAGTTCTCATTGAGATCGGGGAGATGGAGCAACGCCGGTCTGCTGCCGGAACTGTTAAGCCTGAAGGTCCAATGGTGTATCGATGCCGCTGATTTACTACGTGATGACCGCCGCTTACTGTGCGCTGATCTGGGCACTCTCCGCCAGTCAGAATTTGGGGACTATCACGCTTCCCTTCAACGGGGCCGACAAACTCATTCACATGACTCTCTATGCGGGACTGGCGGCGTGCGTGTCCGTGGGCATGCGCCGCTCTCCAAAGCCCGTGTCGGCTTGGTCGCAGTGCTTTGTGCCGATTTTGTTCGCGTTCTTCTACGGGTTTACGGACGAAGTGCACCAGATCTTCGTTCCCAACCGCATGTTCGATTTTGCGGACATGGTTGCCGACATGGCGGGGGCCACGGCGATTCAAACCGTGTTGTGTTGGTTCTGGCTGCGTTCTCCCCGGAAAAGCAGCGTGACTTCGTGAATTTACCGGCACCAGATGGAACTCTCGGGGCCGGTCGCGGGATACAGTCCTTTGTGCCCTCCAACGAACAGATGATACGATCCGACTATGGCTGAAACATCTTCCGAATCCAGGCCGCGCCGGCGAACCCGTCCGGGCTGTGGCCTCATATTTTTTTGCATCATGATGGTTGTCGCCGCCGTCTGGGGGGCATGCCTGGGCGCATTTGTGCTCCTACTCGAAGACGCGGAAACCAAGATAACGGCCCTTGACACCTACCGTCCCAAGGTGGGAAGCCGCATTTACTCCTCCGACGATGAAATGCTGGGGGAATACAACATCGAGAATCGCCAACTCGTCAACATCAACGAGATGCCGCTCCACTTGCAAAAGGCCTTCATCGCCACCGAAGACGACATCTTCTTCGAACACAAGGGTGTCCGCCCCGACGCCATGGCCAACGCATTCTTGTTCATCTTGCGCACCCGCAAAATTCGCGGAGGCAGCACGATCACGCAGCAGCTCGTGCGGAATGTCGAAGAGGCCACCACCGTAGGCATGGAACGCACCATGACGCGCAAGCTTCGGGAGGCCGTTATTGCCTTGCAAGTCGAACGGGAGTTCACCAAGGACGAGATTCTCGAACTCTACCTCAATCAGATCTTCCTTGGCGAGAGCGTCTACGGCGTGGAGGCCGCCTCGCAATTCTACTTCGGAAAGAGTTGCCGCGACCTCACCATTGCCGAGAGCGCGACCTTGGCGGGGGTGGTGCTGACTCCAAACAAGAACCGCCCCGATCGGTCTCCCGAACGCGCAACAGCCAGACGACAAGTAGTCTTGGGACAAATGCTTGAGAATCGCTTCATAACCCAAGCGGAATATGACGAGGCTATCGCCACAAACATCGCCGACTACACCATCATGCAGGAGCAGCGCGACGCGGCTGCCTCGGGCGAATCCGATCGGGAAGTCTGGCGTCCCAATCAATTCAAGGCGGCATACTTCGTAGAAGAGACGCGTCAACGCTCCTACAACGAGGGGCTGGTCACCAAAGACGCCTTGCTGGAGCAAGGTCTGGAAATCATCACCACGATCGACATGAACCTACAGCGCGCCGCGGAGGAATCGCTCTTCAAAGTCCTGGACGACTTCGACGAGCGCCGGCTGGCCTCTTTGAAGAAGCAAAATCGGGAGAGCGAGTTCGTTCCCGTCACCGGGGCCTTGGTCTGTCTCGACAACCGTCCTCAGTATTCGGGCTTTGTCCGCGCCCTCGTCGGCGGGCGCGATTTCAACAAAGAGAAATTCAATACGGCGACGCAGGCCCAGCGCCAACCGGGATCGAGCGTCAAGCCTTTCGTCTGGCTGGCCGCACTCGACGACGGACGCAAATCGGGTCTCACCGCCGCGTCCATCAAAATGGACAGCCCCTTCGAGCGGTTCGACGGCGCCGGAAATAAGTGGAGCCCCAAGAATTTCTCCGGAGACTACCTGGGCCCCGTGACGTTGCGATACGCCCTGGAAAAATCCATCAACATTGTGTCCGTCCGCCTTGTGGAGGAAGTTCAAATGCCCGTCGTGCGCACGTACATCGAGCGCGCCGGCTTCACCATTCCGATCGACGATGCCGTTGGCCTGACGATTGGCCTCGGGACCCACATGGTCACGGTCCTCGACCAAGCCGTCGCCTATTCGACCATCGCCAAAGGTGGCGTGTACTCGCCCCCCATCTTCATTGCGGAAATCCGGGACCGCGACGGCCTTACCGAATGGAAGGCAACCGTCAAGCGGGAAGTGCGATTCAAGGCCGACGTCTCCTGCCTCGTCACCTCGTTGCTCCGGTCCGTATGCGACGCTCCCTGGGGAACCGGCGCCCGTTCCAGCGCGCTTAAGCGCCCCCACGCAGGCAAGACCGGAACCACAAACGACAGCCGTGACGTGTGGTTCTGCGGGTTCACCCCCCAATTCACGTGCGTGGTCTGGGTGGGCTACCGTGACAACCGTTCTCTTGGAAAAGGGGCGGATTTCACGGGAGGACGGCTTGCGTGTCCTATCTGGACCGATTTCATGATCAAGGCCCACGAAGACCTTCCCATCGAGGAGTTCTCCGTGCCCGATGCGAAGGAAGGCCTTAAGTACATCGAAGTCGACCGCATGACCCAGCAAGGCGGCGTCCCCGGATTCTATGGCGTCAAGTTCAACGAAGTGTTTCTCGAAGGGACCTTCCCTCCCGAGAACCCCGCCCAGGATCAGGAACGCCAGACCCTCGAAGAACAACTCGAGCGGCGCGCTATCGAAGAGCAAATGCAGGGGGGTCTCCCCGAACAGACGACTCCAGTGCCGAATCCCAACACGCCGCCCCCGCTTGTACCTTCGGATTTGTAATCCGGCCGTTTCGCCCATTCTCCCAACGTCCTTGCACTGGGCAATTCAGGTTTGTAGTCTGGTGCTCTTCCTCGCAATTGCTTGAAGGACATGGGGGGTTCTATGCAATCCGATATGGATCGAAGACAATTCCTGGAATGCTTCGCGGCGGCATCCGCCGTCCCTGGCGTACTGGGGCTATGCAGCGAGGGTGCGGCGGCAGGAGAAGACCCCAATCAGGCGTCTGCCTCGAAGACTCCCGCGCCTCCCCCAGTGGGTCTCTACGAGACCGGGCGCGCGCCTTGGAAGTACTATTCGGAGCATTATCCCAAGGGGACCAAGCTGGCCATGCTCCTCATCGATTCGTCGCACATGTACGGCGATGGCGGCGCGGCCGTGCCATCCTTCGCGTGGATGGCGGAAAAGGCGGGGTATGCGTTCGACACTTATTGG
>JBHEKO010000373.1:0-12414 GCA_041859475.1 Candidatus Hydrogenedentales bacterium | reverse complement strand
AGCGAGATTCTTCACATGAACCTTACAAAGACGTACCGTTCGCAGTCGCGGGAAAGCGAATCAGATCATCGCTGGCGTGTCACGCATAACCTAACCCCTCCCTACGCGGCCTGGAGTCTCATGGCTAAACGGGCGACATTGACTACCCTGTCGCCGGCGCTTGCAGCCCTCCCTCTCCAGAAGCCCCTCCCCAAGCGTCAAGTCGTAGCTTGGGCCCAGGCCGCGTGGGTCTCCCCATTCGACACGAGCCTGCAGTTCGTTCGAGATGCCCCACCGGATACCGCGGCAAGACCAGTTCGTGGCGACCTCAATTTCCAAGACTGTTGTGAATGATCGTATAGTGAAGGCATAGCCGCCCGCGTTTGCCTGAGTGCGTGGGTACTGCAAGGGTGACAAGAGATTCTCATGAAGCAAGGTATGGAATGCGAGTGCGTGTGGAGCGAGGCGCAATGGGCCGCGCTGGAATCGCGAACGCGCAACAAGGCAATTTCGTCCCGCAGCCCTGGGACCGCTTGGCGCGTCATCGCACGCGAAGCCCGGACCGTGCTTCAGACGTACAGCACGAGCTTCTTCGCGGTAACGCGCTTTCTGCCTCCCGCGAAGCGAGCCCAAGTCGAAGCCATTTACGCGGCCGTGCGTTACCCGGATGAAGTCGTGGACACATTTCCGATCTCCCAGGCTACGAAGTCTCACCGTCTGCGCGAATGGCGCGATGCCTACGAACGCGGCCTTCGCACGGCCTCGATTGAGGAGGCGCTAGAGGCCAATGTCCCTTGCTTCTTGACGGCATTCACGCATGTCGTGCGAGAGACGCGCATTCCCGCCGAACACTATAACGCCTTCATCGACGCCATGGAGAGGGACATCCGCCCGCGACCGTTTAAAACCTTGGAAGACCTCATCGATTCGTATGTCTATGGAAGCGCTGTTGTCGTCGGCTATTTCCTGACCCACGTATACGGGGCTTCAAGCCCCACCCAGTTCAACCGCGCCCTGACCGCCGCGCGCGATCTGGGCATCGCCCTGCAACTCACCAACTTCGTCCGAGACGTTGCCGACGACGAACGAAGGGGGAGACAGTATTTGCCCCTGGACCTGCTGCGAGCCGAGGGTCTCTCGAAAGTGAACACCGCCGATGCGAGCCAGCACGCAGCCTTGGGCCGCGTCGTCCGAAACGTGGGCGCCATCGCCCGCGGCCATTACCAGCGCGCCTTGGCGAACGTCGACGCATTCAGCGAGGACAGCCGAACCGCCATTCAAGCGTGCATCGACGTGTACGGCCAGTTGAACGACCGTATCTGCGCCAGCGCAAAGGGAGTGACGCACCGGGAAAGCGTTCCCATGTCGCAGAAGTTCCGCGTACTGCCCGCAAGCAAATACTGGCGTTTGCCACTTGCGTACCTCGGATGGTAGTCGACCCCTCCATGATACGTTCGCAAGACGCACCCACGAGCCGTCCCGTCGCCGTCATTGGCGGAGGCCTCGGCGGCCTTAGCGCGGCCATACACCTTCGCTTGGCCGGCCATCCCGTCACCATCTTCGAGGCCAACGAACGAGTTGGCGGCCGGGCAAACCTCCTTGAACTGGACGGCTTTCGCTTCGACACAGGGCCATCGCTCTTGAATTATCCGTGGGTCTTCGAAGATCTCTTTGCCGCCGCAGGTAAAAAACTGAGCGACTACGTCACGCTCCTGCCCGTTGATCCATCCGTGAGCTTCACGTGGCCCGACGGCGCGCATTTCACCCTCTCCAGCAACATGGAGCAATTGCTGGAAGAATGCGAACGTCTGGAACCCGGCTCCAGCCCGCATGTCTTCGCGTGGCTGAGGGATGCGTCCGTCAAATTCGATTTGGCCTTCACCAAGCTGGTCAACCGCAACGTCGATACGCCGCTCCGGTGGATTGCCGCGTTGTCTCCTCGTCAGATGTCGTACCTCGGCGTGTGGCGCTCGCTGTACGGCGAACTCGGACGCTTCTTCAAAAGCAGGCACATCAAAGAGGCCTTGGGATCCTACGCGATGTATCTCGGCGGTTCGCCGCACGAATTGCCCGGTTTCTTCTCCATTCTTCCTTACGGCGAGTTGGCCTACGGACTGTGGTTGCCCAAGGGCGGCATCTACGGCCTCGTGCAAGGTATCGAACGGCTCGCCCGCGAAATCGGCGTGGAGATCCAGACCAACCGAAAGGTTCGCACCATACACGCGCAACTCGGACACGTCACCTCCATCGAGTTCGACGGCGACGAGAAGCTCCGCTTCCCAATCGTCGTCTCGAATGTCGACGTGCCCACGACGGATACCACGCTGCTGCAAACGAACGGACTGGAACGCCACTTCGCGCACAAGATGCAAGGCCTGCGCATGACCTGCGGCGTCATGACGTTCTACTGGGGCCTGAAAGGCAAACTGGACGGACTCCGGCATCACACGATATTCCTGCCCAGCGACTACCGCGGCGCCTTCGATGATCTCAACGCGAACAAACGGATTCCCAACGACCTTCCGTTCTATGTCAGCCTGCCCTCCGAAACAGACCCCGGCCTTGCGCCGCAAGGCCACACGGCGATGTTTGTCCTTGCGCCCACGCCCTTGATTAGCGAGATGGGGGACATAGACTGGGCTTCCGAAACCGAACGCGTCAAAAGCCAAATCCTGGCACGGCTCGAATCGCACGGCGTGAACCTCACCCGAGACCGAATCGTGACGGAAGCGGTGTACACGCCGGAAGATTGGCGGTCGCAGTTCGGCCTCTTCGACGGTTCGGCATTCGGCGCGGCGCACACGCTCTTCCAAGTCGGTCCGTTTCGCGCGCGAAACTACGAAACGATGGTCAAGGGACTCTATTACGTTGGCGCGAGCACAACGCCCGGCACCGGCATGCCCATGGTCGTGCTGGGAGGCCGCTTGACTGCCGAGCGGGTGCAGGCGCTTGAACGTTGAACGCTACGGAGAAGGCGACTCGCCGTACCTGGGCGTACACGGGTGGGCGGGAAACCATCGCACGTTCAAACCGCTCCTTAGCCGCATGCCCGCCGACAGCGTATTCTACAGCGTGGACCTTCCCGGCTACGGCAACTCTCCCGCCCCCGGCGGCGAATGGGACATTGAAGAAGTCGCACGCCTGCTGGCCGGAGAAGTCGAGCGCCTCCCCAATCCGCCCGTGACGCTCGTGGGATTTTGCGGCGGCGGCAACCTTGCGATGATGGCCGCGAGACACTTGGGCGGCAAGGTCCGGCGCTTGGTCTTGATCGACCCCTTCGCCTACATGCCCCTCTACTTCAAAGTCTTCACGTGGGGCGAATTCGGACGCCGCGCATACTTCACGACCTTTGCGAATCCCCTGGGCCGATGGTTCACCAACTCGGCCCTTCGCGGGAAACGAACCGGTAAGGCGAGCCTGACCCAGTCTTTTGAAAACGTCGATCACGAAATGACTCTCCGTGCAATCCGTGGGCTGGCGAAATTCCCTCCGTATGAGTCCTTTGCGGAGCTCGATTTGCGCGTGGACCTCGCATACGGTGAACGTTCGTTCAAAGCCGTGCGTCAATCGGTCGCCCTCTGGAAGCAGGTCTGGCCGCACGCGCGTATTTGTGAATTAAAGGGCGCGGGGCACAGTCCAATTATCGAAGCAACTGCTCAGTTGAGCCGGATTGTTTTCGACGCCGAGGCGTAGCCGGCGTGGTGCTGCAAGCGACTCGACACAGCGCGTCGCGGAACGTATAGTGTGCCCGCGAAGCCCAGGTATCCTCGGTCTCCCGGTGGAGATCGGCCGGATAATCCGAAAGGGCGCTGTGCAAGGATCCCGCACCCATGTCCGCAAATCCCCCTCGCTGGCTATTGCTTGCATTTTGCATAGGTCCGTTGCTGGCCGGTGGAGCCGCAACCGCCGCTCCGGCAACTTCGGACACGACAAGTGCGACGACGCAGCAGGGCTCGGCTGCTTCGGACGAATCGCCGAAGGAGGTCGAAGACATGCCCACGGATGGGATGCAGGCGGCCAGCGCCGCAACCGCGCACGCAGCCGGTTTCACCTTGGAGGATCAATTCGGCAAGCCGCACACGTACGAGTTCCCCAAGGAGAAGGTCAGTGTGCTGCTGTTTGCCGACCGGGAAGGGTCCGAACAAATCGAAGGGTGGGTGCGCCCGCTCTATGCGAAATACCGGGATACTATCGATGTGGACGGCGTTGCCCTGCTCAAGGGGGTTCCCGAACTGATGCGAGGAACCATTCGATTTCTATTCCGAAAGCAGGTCGACCGCCCTATCATGATGGATTGGAGCGGCGAAGCAACCGAACAGTACGATTGCCACGCGAAAGAGGCCAACGTGTTCGTGGTCGACTCACTGGGTCGTATCGTATTCGCCACCTATGGCAAAGCAACCGAAGAGCGCATTTCGCAAGTCGAAGACGTAGTGGATCGTCTGCTACAGGGCGAAGTAGACTCGGCGAAGTGAGCGTGTTTCCCGGCCCCCGCGCCCACGGATAGAGTATGATCCTGGAAAGAAATGGATTCCTTAAGGCCTCTCCCCTTGGGTGTGATGTCCATGTCGTCCGCATCGTCCATAGGGGGGAGCCTGCTACGCTTTTTCAAAGCCGTTTCTAGGATGATTGACGCAACTCGCGAGGGATAAGGTTCATCAATGAAAAGTCATGTTTGCCACAGGGGGGACTGTGTACGTACTTAGCTGGCTAATTCTCGCCGTCGATCTCTTTCTGCTGGCAACCGTTCTGTGGAATTGCCTGGGCTGGCCCCGCGTGAAACCAATCCTCGGAGAAGAATCGACGCCGGCCGTGTCGATCCTCATTCCCGCCCGCAACGAGGAGCACAACATCGGAACCTGTCTCGAAGCTGCGCTGCGTCAAGGGTCGTGCGTGGGGGAGATCCTCGTCTACAACGACCATTCCAGCGACGAGACGGGCGCTATCGTGGAGGCATATCGCGAACGCGACACGCGCGTCCGCCTCGCAACGCTCGCCGACCTCCCCGCCGGGTGGTGCGGAAAACCATTTGCCTGCTGGCAATTGGCCGCCGCGGCGCAATTCCCCTGGATGCTGTTTCTGGATGCCGATACCGAGCTTCAGCCGGGCGCCGCCGAGGGTTTGCTGCGCGAAGCGGAATGTCGCAAGGCGACGCTTCTGTCCGCGTGGCCGCGCCTCACCGCCGTAAGCTTCTGGGAACAATTGTTTATGCCCATGTTGAACTTCCTGGTCATGACCTCGTTCCCCGCGCCCCTCTCGCTGTGGCGCAAGGACGTCTCGCTCGGAATCGCCCACGGCGCGTGCATTCTCGTCAATCGCGATGCCTACTATCGCGTGGGCGGTCACGAAGCGGTGAAGGGCGAGATTCTCGAAGACTTGCGCCTCGCCCGCACCTGGCGCGCGCGCGGAGAATGGGGGCATTGCCTCGACGGCCAAAACGTCGTGCATGTCCGCATGTATACGAACCTCGGCGAAATATGGCGCGGCTTTCAGAAAAACTTCTATGCAGGCTTTCCATCCGCGCTCAACTTCTGGGGATTCATTGCGTTCCACGCCGTGTGCTACCTGTTGCCCTTCCTGGTTGCCCCGCCGTTGCTGCTTGCAGGCGTCCCCTACGCGGGGACGATTGCAGCCATCGTCCTAACCGTCCTCGTGACGCGCTTGGCATTGGCGCTGCGCTTTCGCCACCCGCTGTGGTCCGTGCTGGCGCATCCTTTCGGTCAGACATTTCTCTTGTTGCTCGGAATCAATTCATGGTGGCGGTGCGTCAGCGGCAAAGGGGTCTCATGGAAAGGCCGCGAATACCAAGCCGGTGCGAGATAACGCCGTGAGCGCGGGACATAGACACGCCGTCGTCGTAGGCGGTGGACTCGGTGGACTCGGGCTCGCGCTACGATTGGCCGTCAGCGATTGGCAGGTGACCGTCTGCGAAAAGGGGCCCGCGCTCGGCGGAAAGATGAACCGCTGGCAAAAATCCGGCTTCACCTTTGACACCGGTCCTTACATTACAATGCCGTGGGTGTTTCGCGAACTCTTCGAAACGGCCGGCGCGCGCTTCGATGATCGTCTCGAACTGGCCCTCATGCGACCGCTGGCCAGCATGGTCTACGACGACGGCATGCAGTTCGTCTACTCGAGCAACCTCCCCGAATGGCTCGCGACGATGAAGCGTATCGCCCCTGGCGATATCGATGGATTCCATCGCTTCATGCAGTTGGGTGCACGTTTGTGGGAGTTGTCGAAGGAGACGTTTCTTCGCAGGCCTGTCTCCGACCCGCCGGACGCGCGCGTGCTAGCCTCCTTGCGTCACATGCCGTTGCGTCACGCTTGGGGGAATTACCACAAGGCCGTCGCGGCCCATTTCTCAAGTCCGCATCTTCGGCAATTATACGACCGCTACCCCACCTACGTCGGCTCGTCTCCCCACGCGTGCCCTGCCATGCTGCTGGTCATTCCCTACATCGAGTACGCATTCGGCGGCTGGTACGTCACCGGCGGCCTGTATCGCATTGTCGAGGAAATTGTTGCCCTTCTCCAGCAGCACGGCGTTGAGCTTCGCACGAACACACGCGTCGAACAGATCATGCACTCCGCGCGCCGGGCCACCGGCGTCGAACTTGCGAACGGCGAACGGCTTCCTGCCGATATCGTCATCATGAACGGCGATGCCGCGTGCGCGCACCAACTCCTCGGCAACACCGAAGCCCCATCGTCTCCGCCGCCGGGCCGCTCGCTTTCAGGACTCGTCTTCCTCTTTGGAGTGCGCCGCTCCTTGCCGGAGATTCATCACCATAGCGTGTTCTTCTCCGCCAACTATCGACACGAATTCAAGCAGCTCTTCGATGAGCGCCGTTTCCCCGACGACCCGACCGTCTACGTAAGCGCACCAAGTCGCAGCGACCGCTCGCTCGTGCCCGGCGAGGGCGAGTCGCTCTTCGTCATGGCCAACGCCCCCGCGAACGATAGCGATACGTGGGATGACGCCGCAATTCGCGACGCCCGCAAACGCGTCATGGACCGTCTGCGCAAGGGTGGCTTCCCCGATATCCGGCATGACATCGTCGTAGAATCCGTATGGACGCCGCGCCGCCTCGCCGAGCAATACCTCATGCCCGGCGGAGCGATCTACGGCACCCATTCTCATGGCTGGCGCAAGGCCTTCTTTCGTCCGCCCAACAAAGATCCGAAACTCGCCGGTCTGTACTACGTCGGAGGAAGTTCACACCCCGGCGGCGGCACGCCGACGGTCCTGCATTCCGCGCGTATTACCAGCGAGCTGATCGCGAGATACGAGCGTGCGTAAAGCGCTCGGTATTCTCATCGTCGCGTTCTACGCACTGCTTTGGGCCGGCGGTGTCGTGTCGTATTGGCTGCTCGACGGACCGCCAGCCGACGCAGGCTGGACTGCTCCCGTCTTTCTGTTGCTGGCCGGTGTGCTGACGCTGTCGACACTCACGAGGCGCGATGCCATCCGAGTACTTGGTGCGGGAACCGTGGGATTGCTCGCCGAACTAACCGGCGTACACACCCGATTCCCGTTCGGCGAATACAGCTACACCACGACCCTTCAACCCCACGTCTTCGGCGTACCCCTGGTGATGCTCTGCGCATGGCTCGTGCTCATCGTCTACGTGCGCGAGATTGTCGGCGCGCTGCGCCTTGGCCCATTTTGTATTGGTCCATGGAGTGCGCTTGCCCTCGGCGCGGTGTGGATGACGGCCATCGACCTGGTGATTGATCCGCTTGCCGCAGGACCGCTCGACTATTGGGAGTGGGCCCACGCCGGCGCCTACTACGGAATCCCATGGACCAACTTCGCAGGCTGGCTCCTGGTGTCGTTCATCGCCCTTGCCATCGCGAGTAACACGCAACGCCCTATCGCGGGAAATACGCAAACACCAAATCGCGGCGCACGCACCATCGGCCTCAGCATCGTGGCCTTCTTCGCCCTTACCGCCCTAGCCAACGGCCTCTACATCCCCGCGGCGATTGGCTTCACCCTCTGTATGCTGGACCTCGCCTGCGCCCGGCAGGCGTCCGTATCCGGTAGACTCGGTCGATGACTGCGGCGCGGGGTAGACCGCGGACTTCAAGTTACTCGACTGCTCTGCGTTGATGCGATGCCTATCGCTCACTCGCGCCAGCCTCATCGAGGCAGGCGCTACCTAAGACCCCACGTCCACTGCCCAACCAAGCCCTACTCGCCTGCCTTATGCCCCATTATCGCCGTTTCCTCAAACACAAAATGCAAGATCCTGCTTCGCGTATCCGTCGTACAAATCACGTGTATCTTCTCGTCGCGCGTCTGAATGGCCACGGGATACGCGAACGTCGTGGTCTCCACCGGACCTTCCGCGATGTTGCGCTTGTAGGGATACGTCTTGTCGTTGTCTGTCGAGATCGACACCGTCAGCGGATTGCGGTCGACGACGCTGTCGTTGTACACGAGCGCCAGGTGCCCGTTGCGCAGGCGGATGAAACTGCACGCGGCATTCGGATTCGGGAACTGCGATTCCGTCCCCGCACTCCACGTCTTGCCGCCGTCGCGCGACTCGGACCGTACCAAGCGCCCTTCGGGAAACGCGTCATACCCGCCGCCGCGCCGCGAATAACTCACGAGATACTGGTCGTCAATCTGCACCGGCTGCGGTTGGAGATTGCCGTACTTGGAAGTGATGCGATTCGTCTCCGTCCACGTGCCCGTCTTCGGGTCGACGCGAACGAAGAACGACGCGGTGTCCGCCGCGATGATTTCCCGGTCGTGACCGCTCTCCCAATAGGCAGGGAGCAAATACGCGCCATCGCGCAAGGCGATTGGAAGCCCCTGCACCATGGTCCCCTTTTCATACGTCACGTCGAACGAATCCGACCACGTGTGCCCGCCGTCCTTGGAAATCTTTCCGCGAATCCGCGAATCGGACCACGTGTCCCCGTGCCGTTGCACGTAGAACAGCCAGACGACCCCATCCGGCGCTTGCCACACCACCGGATTGCCCTCGCCCAGAAACGGCGTGTCCGCAATGACGACGGGCGTCGTCCACGTCTCGGACCCTTTCGCGAGGCGCATCGCCCACACCTTCGAATCGCCCTCGTACTCTCCGCCGCCGCCGTAATACGCGAGGAGCAGGTCCCCGTTGTCGAGCTCCGTGAACGTCGCCGGATGCTTGTACTCCCCCGGGAACTCCTTGCCGATGACGGTGGACATCCGAATATCGTCCGCGGCAAAGGCCAGGCTGCTTAGAATGATGGCAACTACGACACCTTGAATGTACGTTCGCATGGGTAGGACGCCTCCCTGATGGTACACGCGGCTAAAATCGCCGCGAATGTATCACAGGAGGCGCATTCGTGCAACGGACTGCTCTCAATCCTCAGGATGCGACGTATTGGGCAATGGACTCGCGCAACGTCTTGAAAATCCACGCGCGCTTCGTGTCGTCGGATTCCAGCAGCGTCATCCGGAAACCGTCGTGCGAACACTGGAATCCAGTCAGCGGCACCACCACGATTCCCGTGGCCCCCATGAGGTAATACACAAACCGCTTATCCGGCGCGACGTTTTTGACCAGTGTCTCGATGCGCTCTTTGATCACGGAATTCTCGATATGGAGCGTCTGCTTGTTGTTCAGCACGCCCGGCTTGAACATCACCGTGAAGTAGAACGCGCCGCCAGGCTTGTTGCAGATCACCGCATCGCAATCCGCGAACGCCTTCATCGCCTCGTCAGCGCGCGCGTCGAACATGGCCTCGCGGCGCACAAGGTGCCCTTCGAATCGGGGATCTCCCAGAACGTGAGGAATGGACATCTGCGGCAGCGTCGTCGACGACACTTCAAGCCGCTTCGCCGCGAGCAGACTGTTCACATACGTCGCGAAATTCTCGTCCTTGTCCTTGTTCAGAATTTCGAGCCAACCGCAGCGCGACCCCGGCCACGGATATTCCTTGCTAATGCCGCGCATCGCAACCGCAGGCACATCGCCGATCCATTCGCTCATGTGCAGGCGCGGTGCGCCGTTGTAGACAATGTGGACATAGATCTCGTCGGCGATCATGAACAAGCGATTTTCGCGCGCGATCTGGGCGATCTCTTCCAGCAACTCGCGCGGATACACCGCGCCCGTCGGATTGTCCGGCGAAAGCAGCAGAATTCCCGCGATCGAATCGTTGTACTTCACCTTGTTCCGGATGTCCTCGACGTCGGGCATCCAGCCGTTATACGGATCGAGATTGTACGTGACGTGGTTGTACCCGGAATGCGCCGCCTCCGCGCTCGAATGCGTGCTATACGCCGGCGAAGGCCCCAAGATGCGCGCCTCGCGCCGTAGGAATCCATAGACCTTGGCGACGGCATCGCCCAGCCCGTTGAAGAACATGATGTCGTCCGTCGTGATACGGACGCCGCCCGGGCGGGCATTCACATGCGACGCCAGAAACTCGCGCGTCTGAGGCACCCCCGCCGTGTCGCAATACGCCCACGACATCGGATCGTCGATGAGACCACGCACGATGCCCCGTATCCACTCCGGCACGGCCTCGCCCTTCTGTACGGGATCGCCGATGTTTTCCCAGGCAATGTCGCGCCCCATGCTGCGAATCTGATGCGCCACGCCCACGATCTCGCGAATCTCATAACTGAGGCTGCCCGCCCCCATATGCACGATATTTCTTCTCATGATCTTTCCATTTAGGTTTTCGAAATCGACAGCAGACGCAAGCCGCTCCGCAGATACCCTAATCCCCCAAACGAGGCAATAGCTGCGTACCAAGACCCGGAGGTATGCGTATCCCTGCCGCACGCGACTGGGAATGAACCTCAATGGTACCGCCCGAACGGAAGGGATTGCAAAAGCGGCACAAAATACCCTCACTCATCCCCAGCTTCCAGTGTTCATCGGTGTGTATGGGGGGGAGTCTATCTTGGTTGCGGCTGTGCTGCGCTGTGTACTGCTCGGAATTGTGCCTGCTGCCGGAAACGGGGGATGGGTGAGCCTCACATCTCCGCAGCCATCTCGCGTTCCTTTTTGCGCACAGGCGCGCGCGGAGCGGGAGCGGGAACTCGTGCAGGTCCTTGCGTCCGGACGAAGACGATGGGGTTCATGCCTGCGAGGCCTCCGGCCATGAGCAGGTAGATGGGGTTGAACATGGCGTTGACGGTGTTGTCGATCATCCATAGGCCTAGTAGCAGCGCGGCGACAGCGTAGGAGGCGATGGCGGGGTGTCCCCAGGTTGCGGGATGGGCGCGCCACGACAGGATGAGCGTCGGCAGCAGGAGGGCTCCGAAGAGGCCCGCCAAGCCAACCATCCCGGTGACGCCGAAGGTGATGATCCACTGGCTGTCGGTGATGCTGATGTCGCGACCGGCGGCGTCGGTGATGCGGGATCGGTTCCAACCGCCCCAGCCGAAGACCCAATGTTCTTGCGCCCGCGCCGCGAGGAGATTTTCGTTGCGGATGCGCGTCTCGAGGGAGGCCGCGCGTTCCTCGCCCACGATGGCGTCGGCGTAATCGATCAACTGGACCCCGGACCACAGCCCCGTCGCGCGGAGCAGGATGTAGGCGACCGATACGAAGGCAATCGCGGGAAGGGCGACGTTGGCGCGGAGGTAGAACACGACGGCCAAGGCCGCGAGCCCTATCAACAGGATGGCGATGGCCCCGGTGGATTTGCACAGCAGTGCGGTCAGGAAAAGCACACCCACCATGGGCAGCACAGGAATTCCGTAGAGGTGGCGCAACGCGCCGCTTCGCCACAACGCAATCCCGGAGAGCGTCGCGCTCACCATCCACATGCCGACCATGAGGCCGTGTTCCATGAACACCATGGGCCGGTAGCCGCCGTACCGGATAGTCTGGCCGAATCCGTGTTGGTGGTAGCCGTAGACAAGCCGGTGGAGCTGCGGGCTCATGCGAATCTCGAACCAGCAGAAGGGGACATAGATCAGGCCGCCGATGAAGATGGCGATCATCAGTTCGCGCATGCCTTCGATGTCGCTGAAGTACATCCTGCCGACGAGATAGGGGAGGCCCCACCGCACTGTCTGGCGGAACACGCTGGAGAGTCCGTCGTATACGCCGAGATCGTTGGTCAACGACGAGAAGAGGGGGCAGACACAGAGCAGCACCATCGCACAATCGATCCAGCGGGGCCGGAGTTGGAGAATACGGTTCGGGTCGAACAGCAGCGTGGCGACAAAGATGCTGATGGAAGTCGCCGACATCTTGTTCCAATCGGGCAGGCCGACGATGTTGTATTCGGCCACGGGCAAGAACAGCCACGCAATCACGAACGCGGCAATCGTAGCGCGCCGCGACGGCAGCACCATGAACAGCGCAATCAGCATGAGAGGCCAGCCGAACAACATCAGCGGAACGAGCATGTTGCCCTGCGGCAGATCGCTCATAGCTGTGCTCCTTGCTTGCCGCGCGCTTTTTCGAT
>JBHEKO010000182.1:0-5901 GCA_041859475.1 Candidatus Hydrogenedentales bacterium | reverse complement strand
AGGCACATCAGGCCGATGGTCCAGGGATCGACATTCACCATGGCGTCCCTGATTCGTCCCCAGCCGATGAACCACAGGGCGCTAAAGTAGAGCGCAATGCCCACAACCCACAGAAGGGCGCGCTTGTACGAACGGCGGCCGCTCTTCGCGGGAGTAAGATTCAGATCTTCAAGAGGATTCATGAAATTGTACTGCAGAATGCACTCATGGTGTGCCGTTAGTGCTCATGTTGTTTCGGATGATTGCCGTCGGCGTGTTCCTTGTAGTGCTGCTTCAAGGCGTCCATGCCGAAATCCCCTTTGAAATCGCGCCACACGGTGTGGACGTGATTCGCATTGTTTTGCGTATTGTCGTACTCGATTAAGAACGTCGGACCTTGGATACGGTAGTAATGTTTCTGCCCTCGTTCCAATCCCCCCATCCACGCGAACTTGATGCCGTCGAGGCCCGCCCCGCGGATCATACTCAGGCGTTCCTCCGCCTGTTCATTACGCATCACGGAGGAGTAGACCTGCAACAGGCTTATCAAGATTCCCCGCTGCGCTTCCGTCAGATCGCTGTAGGAAATTCCGAGGTCTTCCTGGATGGCCGCTTCGCGCTCCACTCCGGTCAGAATATCTGCTGGTGCGGTCTCGCTCACGACTGCTATCTTACGTTGATCGGAATCGAGAGACACGATCAACATTCGCGCCAAGTCTTCTTCCTGCGCCAACACACGCGTGCCTTTGCGGGAACCGTCCTTGACCTCGCCCGGATTGGACCCGAGAAACTGCGGGAGTGTCGCGACGATCTTTCCGCCCACGACGGTCCAGTGCAACGACATGTGGTGACCTTCGTAGCGCAGCCCCCAGTTGTCCTCGATGCCCGGCTCGCCAAAAAAGGTGACGTAATATTGCAGGGGATCGCGCGAGGTATCGTCCGGCGAAATCTCCCGCAGGACGTTCTCCAGGTCGCGAATGCTCTCGACCTTCTCGAATCCCTGAGGACTCAAGGCCGTCTGCAATACGGACAGGGCATTCTTCATCTGGTCGGGACTCAATTGCTTCAACATGATCCCTTTGCGGGCTTTCGGGAAATAGTGCCAGTTCAAGCGTTCTTCATTGTCGAACGGCAACACAGCCTGTTCTCGCTGGCCTGCATCCAGTGATTCGAGAAATCCTTTCGAGGCCGCGACCAGGTCATTCAACGCGTCGCCGGCGTTTGCTGCTGTCGCCAAGAGGGCGAACGATACCGCGATAAAGTGTCGGTTCATGGACATTCTCCAGCCTTGCCGTCCCTCAATTGCCTTCACGTCTCCGGAGGACGGCGTATCCTACTGGATTTGCAGTGCTGCCGCACGTTCGCCGAGCACAGAACAAGATGGATGTCTGCGTCGCTCGCTGGTACGATACTTGCCCGTCCCGGAGTGAACTGAACTGGGGAAGAGACGTGATGAACGAAATGGAGACATCGAATGAGAGCCTGCCCCTACGTGGGAGTGGTCATAGCAGCGTGTGTATTGATGGGTAATTCGGGTGAGGGCGCAGACGTCCCGCAAGGACGGGATGCAAAGGGATTCGCATCGGGCAATCAAGGTTCCGATCTGACGCCAGAGCAGTGCGATCTTCTCAAGAAACATCATTGGCGGAAGCATATCGATCAGGGCTTGGGAGTCTGGGTGTCGGTAGGCGACCAGATGCTGCGCGTTGTCGACGGCGACTCGATAGTCTGGCAAGCCCAATGCGCGACGGCCGCGCGCGGCACTGGGTCCCGAAAGGACAGCTTCAAGACCCCCCTCGGTTGGCACAGTGTGAAGCGCAAGATCGGTGAAGGAGCGCCGTGGGGTCAGGTCTTTCGCTCAGCCAAGCAAGTGAACGAGATTTGGAAGCCCGGCGACGAGACGAAAGAGGATCTCGTACTCACGCGCTTGTTGTGGCTGACGGGAGAAGAGCTCGGCAAGAACAAGGGTGGCGACGTGGATTCCTACGAGCGTTGCATTTACATTCACGGCACGAATGACGAAGCGCGTATCGGGACGCCGTCTTCTCATGGGTGCATTCGGCTGCTAAACGATGACGTGATCCATCTGTTCGATCTGCTTCCCGAGGGAACGAAGGTCCTGATAACGGAGAAGTAGGAACAACCGTCGATTAGCCGTCTTTGGCGGTACAATCAAAGTAGCGGTTGTCGCGCGGACCGAACCACCCCACGGCCCAACGGACGTTCACTCCACCGTAGATGTTAGGGCCGTCCGGGGCCCATTCCCATTTTTCGCTGGAGATGTGGCCATCGCACCAAACCACGTTCACGCGGCCGTTGTGTCGGAAGTGAAGGCTTGGGGAGGCGAACCCCCAATCGGGATTGCCCTTTGGCGCATCCTGCGTCACGAAGTGGGGCGGCTCCAGGAATCCATACTCGACAATGTAGCCGTCCTGCGGCATCGCTGCGTCGGCAAACATGATGGTTTGGGCGGGATTGGAGACGCGCGAGTCCAACGTGGAATGTTTTGGAGCCGTGAGGTAGTCGTCTTGGTAATAGGTGCCGCCGATGTAGGCCGCGTTGTAGCCATAGCCGCCGGTTCCTGCCTCAAATGCGTTCGGCACATCGCCACGCTTCTTGAACTCGGTGAAGACGGGACATTCCTTCACGCGGGCGTCGGGGAGATACTCCGCCAATAGGCCTTGCTTGGGGTCGAAATCGCTGTCGGAACTGGACGTTGCCCGCCGCCCATGCCAACGTAGACGTCCGCCGAATCCGTCGTTGATGTCGGGCGCGGCGGGCACATAGCGCCCTTGGCTTTCGGACGCGTACATGGTGTTTGCGAGGAAGAGCTGCCGGAGGTTATTCGCGCAACTCACGGACTGGGCCTTCTGGCGTGCACGGCTCAGCGCGGGGAGCAATATTGCCGCCAAGATGCCGATGATCGCGATAACGACCAGTAGCTCGATCAAGGTGAAGCCTGCTCGCTGTTCACGTCGGGCCGGCTTCAGGAGCCGTCGATAGATCCCACCCAGCATCAGCATTACCAGCATCAGCGGGGCACTGCGAAGCGGAACCGGCACGTAGTCCGATGGGCCGAAATCGCCGCTGGACAAGACGACGGACTGGGCCGCGTCAGCGAAGGCGTTCAGTGTGAACCGAGAGTCATGTTCATCGACGGATATCACGAGTGTTGCCCTGCCGCCGAAGGCGAGAACTTGGTGGCCATTCATGTTGGTCTCCGCGTCGGGAGAGAGAACCGTACCGTCCAATACTGCAACGGTGATGGGCGTGCCCTCCGCGACGATGTTGCTGAATGCGTCCCTGATGGTATCCGACGTTAATTCCATGGTGACCGGGCTATCACCGTCGGGCTCGCCCACGGTCCAGGTGATTGGACCTACCGGTGGACCCGGCAGGAATTCATATTGCAGTTCCCCGTACGCGGCCCCTTGCACGGATGCGGCCGTGAAGAACGCCGTTCCCGACTGGGTTGGCGCGAGTACGGTGAAGCTGATGATCGAGCCGCTTGTGGGCACTTGCACCCCTGGTTTGCTTCCATCGGCATCCGCGGTCTGAAGCGCGCCCCGTGAAGTGGCGACGGTAATCAGCGCGCCGTCGGCGACGGGTTGGCTCAACTCATCCAGGATTGTGCCGCTGGTAATCGTGACGGTGTTGGCGCCGTCCGCGATGACGGAGTCGAGCGGAAGCGCAGAGAGGTCGATGGTTCCTTGTGGCCCGGGCTATTCACATCGCCCGCCCCGGCGGCTCCCGCAAGCAGGAAGATCCCGGAGTAGCGCGAGGAGAACGTTATTCTGTTTGTGCCCGAGTTCAGCGCAATGTCGGATAGGCCTTGCTGCGTGTAGCCACCGCTTTGAAGCCGGTAGGGCTGAAGCGAAGCCTCGTCGAGGCCCGCGATGTCCGAAGACTCGTACTCAATGGTGATTTGCGCAGGCTGAATTCCCGCCGCGACAAAGTCGCCTTCGCTCGACAGGATTTGACGCACGGCACTGCTTTTCAGCAGTCCACCGCCTGGTAGCGTTCCTCCTGGTTCTGCCGGGGAAAGAATGTCCACGCTGCAATTGAAATTGCGAGGCGAATTCGTCCGGGGCACATCGGCGAACAAGCGCAAGCGCGTACCGAGTGCGTCCTGTGCTTCACCGAGCAGCGTGCCTGCCGGACTTCCGCCCTCCAACGATGGGATTTCCAGGGGCAGTACGGTACTTTCCGGGCGGACGGGATCGCTGCCGGAGACGCAGAGTTCATAGTCGTCGAGTATACCGTCGCCGTCGGTGTCGATGTCCGCCGCGACGTCGGCCACGGCCTCGATTTCAGGCGAGGCAAACCCGAGGCCTGCGTAATTACGCGTGATGAAGGAGGTCAGTCGGATGAAATGAAACTGCGTAATCCCTGCGGGTGCGCCGGATGTATCAACGGCCCACGCGATATCGAAGGCATCCCCTCCCCCGCTTCTCGGTGTGATGCCAACGGCCTGCGGATCGTCCGGGCGGAGGTAGTTGTCGAGATAGGGCTGCATCGCAGGAGTGAGCTTTGCGTATCCCCAGGTGTATTCGACGGCATTGTTCAACGGATTGGCATCGGTGGAATTGGGATTCCGAATGGTCCCGGCCATTAACGTCGCAACTTGCGGGGACTCGTTGTCGCGGCCCGCGGGCTCGCTCACGGCCGGGAACGGCGTGTAGGAAAAGCCTCTGCTGCCTGGAATCAAATACCACGGATCGTCCGCGAGACCATTGGCGTTCAGGTCTTCGCTGATTTCGATGAGCGCGGGTTCTTGCCATTTGCGTTGCGGGTCGCCCGCCGTCCAAAACGCATTAGAATGGACAATGCAATCCAGCCCCATGGGATTGGCCGGATCGTCCGTTACTGGCGAAGCGAACTTGAGCGTGATTGCACCGGAAGGAACGCCTAATGTCACAATCGAATCATTGTTCGGAATTCCTGGGCCGCCGCCTCCCGGCGCATCGAGCGCCTTGGCCGCATCGGTGTACCCCGGTTGCGGCGAGGCCGGCGCGTATGCGGCCACGGCATCCGCCCACGGGTCTTCGGCCATGGCCGAAGCGGCGGTTGTCAGTAGCAGGAGTGCGGCGACCCAGGGGGTACGCATTGTCTTACCCCCGTCCCTTTCGGTAACCGAGGAAGGAAAGCGTGGCCAGCGCGGCGGCAATGCCAAAGCCCGACATGACTGGCAGCGGCACAAGCGTATCGCTGGGGGCCCACAAGCCAGGCACGCCAAGGTAGACGGACTGTATGGCGATGATGAGTCCCGTGAAAGGGTTGTAGGAGGCGTTGTAGAACTCAAAGCCCGTGCCGACCGGGTCGTAGGAGTCAACAACCAGGCCCGTTGACGGATTGACAGTTTGAATCGAACCGAAACCGCCAATGACGAGATTGCCGTCGTTGTCGACAGCGACGGGACCGCCCGAGTTGAAGGCGCCAATCAACGAACCCGCTGCCCACGTGAGAGGCGTATTGGTATTGAACGCGCTCACCAGATCCGCTACGGCGAAGCGGCGCGTCTCGCCGGTCCAGCCATCGGCCGTATAGAGGTATTGCAGCGCGGGGTCTACGGCAATCGAGGCGGAGTAGGTGCCGACATCTTCGACGACCACCTTGTACGCCGGGGGGCCAGAGAAATCGACAAGGACGAGTTGGGGTAAGTCGTAGTCGTAGGGACCTGGGCCGACGAAGATGGCACGGTTAATGACAAGCTGGGTATTCGAGATCCACGCGCCGGAATAGTTGTTGACGGTGTTGACCGTTGCGACGGGCGTTCCAGGGGACGCCAAGTTGACTACCGCAATTTCGCCGCTGTACCCAGCACCAAGCGCGGCCCGGGTCCCATCCGGCGAGATTGCCAAGAAGGAAGCATCGCCGGGATATCCCGAGGCGACCTGCGTGAAGTAGTCGAGGTTGACGCCT
>JBHEKO010000112.1:0-4422 GCA_041859475.1 Candidatus Hydrogenedentales bacterium | reverse complement strand
TCGATAGTCTGGGCCCTTTCCAAGAGGGTGGTGGTCTTCACGTCGATACGGCCAATGCCCGCGGAGGTCAGTGTGTAGATCATCTTCGCGTCGGGGCTGACGGCAATGGCGAGGACGTGGTCGTCAGGCAGGTAGCGTTTGCCAGCACGGAAGAACCACTGACGGCCCTGTTCGTAGGGGCGGTATTGAATGTGGCCCCTGGCCGTGCCGATCCACAGGTGGTCGTTAGCATCGACTACGATGTCGGTGATCGCTTCGCAGGGCAATCCGTCCTTGCCGGTAATCGAGACCCACTGGCCATCGGGTTGGCGCTTGCTGAGTCCAATGGGCGTGCCTACCCAGAGAGCGCCCTTCGAGTCAGCGGCAAGCGCAGTAATGTTGGTTGCCAAGGGGCCATCGACGCCGTAGTGCTCGTGGTTCACGAGCTTTCCATTTTGCACGGATTGGCAAAGCTCGCGGTCGGTTCCAAGCCACCAGGTGTTTCCGATACGAGCCACGGCGGCGACGCGTCCATTCAACTCCGGGCTGTGCAGCATCGGCTGGAGTTCAGCGTCTTTATGGGCTATGCGAAGCGCTTCACGGAGACTGATGGGACTTATGGGTCCTTTCACTGTGATGCGTTGCCATTGCCCTGTGGCGTCGAGACGATACACGCCATCTTCACACAGCGCGATGAGCAGACCCTGGCCGTCGAACGCAATGGCTGCGGCTTTGGCCGGGGGCTGCGCAAGATCGAAGGCCCGGACATGTTCTTCAAAGGGAGGGACGACGATCGGTAGTTGCCAGGGGGTTGCATCCAAACCGCGATAGCAGTGCTCTCCGGATTCAAGCGGAGGAACGACATTGGCCAAAGGCGGCTTTGCGCCTTGGAGCACGTCGACGGGATCCGCTGCCGCGACGAACGCGGAAAACCCAACAAGCAGGCATGAGCATACGATCGACACGGCTGGTGTCCTTTCCTGTGAGAGCTTGACCGCCTTGGCGACCTGCGCGACTATCGGCCCAGCTTTATTGCGCTGGGGGCGGCGTTTCCCCGGTCGTTGGCGCGGGCGCTGGAGCCGGTGTCTCCGGGGTCTGCCCCACGGGGACCGACAGATTCAGCTTGGGAACGTCCATCTGCGCTTCCGGAGAAGCGGGGGCTGCGGATGCGGCGTCCGCCGGAGCGGTCTCGGCAGGGGGCGGAGGCGCGAGTTCGGGATGGGCTTTGGCGAGCCGGTCTACGGCGGCTTGCGCGTCTTCCGCGGCATGCGATCCGAAGAAGACGGTGGAGACTTCGCGGTAGGCGTCCATCGCTTCTTTGAAGCGGCCGCGGGCTTCTTCGACACGGCCGATGTTCAGCGACTGCCTGCGGGCCGCAAAGCTCTTGGGCCATTTCGCGGTGACTTCGCGGAAGTACGCAATCGCGGCATCGGGGTCGCCCTTCTGTTCGGCGATGAACCCGAGGCCTTCGACGGCGTCGGCGACATTTTCGGAATCGGGGAATTGGGTGCGGACTTTCTCGAAGGCCAACTTGGCTTTGTCGTAGTCCTGGCCCTGGAAAGCGGCTTCGCCAAGCATGTAGTTGATCTCGGCGTGGATGGGGCCGCGGCCGTCGGCGAGGGGTTCGAGGGCAGCGACGAGTTTCGTGGGCTCGTATTCTTTGAGGGCCTGGGCGTATTGCGTGAGCAAATCGCGTTTGGAGGATTGCGAGTGTCCGCGGTAGACAAGGCCCAGCACGAAACACAAGACGATGAACAGAGCGGCTCCGGCGTACAGGGCAGGGTTTTCTTTTACCTGCTCCACAAACGAGGCCCAATCGCTCTTTGCGACTTTATGGTCGTCGAACAGCGACTTCACGACTTTCTTTTTCTTTGGATCCTGGGCCATTGCCGTAACTTGCTCCTTACCACATTCCGGTTATTGAACGCGCGACCATTCCGTAATTTGCCATTCGCCGCCGTTCTTTTCCAAGTAGATATTCACTTGTCCCTGCATATTGAGCGGAGGGTTCCTATCGGGGTTGAACGACTCGGCGCGCAGGCCGAAGGTCTCCACGACACGGGCTCTAGTTCCCTGAACGAACACGCGAGGCGGCACGCGCGTAACGCGAATTTCCTTGTAGTTCTTGAACAAGTCGTTCAGGTAATTCTGCACGCCTTGGTAGTCCATGCCTTCGGGATCGGTGTAGCTTCGCGAGATATGGGCGAGCACCTTGTAGATCCGGCGGGTTTGGACTCCTTGATGGATGTCGTTCAACACCGTGGCAATCTGATCCTCGTCGCTGACCTTCTGGCCGGTAATGCCCGTGATTTCCTGGGGCATTTCGGCTTCGCATCCGGCGAAGATCGCCGTCAGGAGAAGGGCCGTGCTCGCGAGGATAAGACGTGTCATTGGGCGCCGTCCGGCGTCATGGTCAGGATGAGCTGACGGCCGCCCGCGGCCATGCCGAGGTCGCGGATTTCGACTTTGAGTTTCTTACCGGGCTTGTTGAAGCTCAGTTCGATGACGCTGGCCTCGATGGTATTGGTCAGTCTCCAGTCCGTGGCAGGGCACTCGCGGATGTAGAAATTCGCCAGTTCGTTGGGCTTGGACTTGGTCATGTAGACCATGCGGCCCACCTGGAACGATTTGTCCTCGTAGACGAAGGTGCGCTCCATGTCCGCCTTCACGCCGGTGGGCAAGGGCACATCGGGGAAGCGCTGCTGGGCCGAGAGGGCCAGCCCTTGCTGCGGCGGGGCCGGCTCGACGCCTTGGGGCGGGGCCGGTTCCAGGGTGGCGCCATCCAACTGGGCGGGCGGGCTGCTATTCCGCATAAACGGATTGTTGATAGTCTCGCACGAAGTGAACAGGAACCCGGCAGCAAGGGTCAGGCAAATCAGCCGACCCGTCGCCATGCCGTGAGCATAGGTTCGACGCATCATTGGAGTCCCCTTTCCGCGCGTTGCCGCGCCAATGCTACTGTGTCCCCCGCACAAACAATTTTCCAAAACCACACCGCCGCCCCATGGCGACGCCGTTCCGCACAAAGACAGTACGGCGTTTCGCTCAAACCATTTAATGTATGTACGCCGCCGCGGGAAAGTTGCACGAAACGTGTCATACGATACTTGCTGACGGCGGACGGGTCAAGTCGGAGTCGCTAGGGGGTGGGTGGCGGGTGGTTTTGGGCCGGGGAATGGGACCTATAGGACCGATGGGACGGATAGGTCCGATGAGCGGGGACGCCGTCCACGGACTGGTGTGCGGTTGCACGCGTGCGGGAGTTCGGGTACCGTCGAATGCATTGGATGATCCGAAAGGCTTCGGGGGGATGAGTGCTATGAAATGGGTCACAATTGGTTTGCGGGCGTGGGTGGTTTGCGCGGTGCTGGTTTGCGCGGCGCTGGCTTGGGGGACGCAGGCGGAGGCAGCGACGTACTACGTGTCTGGCTCGGGGTCGGACGAAAACGCGGGGACTTCGCAGGATGCGCCGTGGTTGACGCTGGCGAACGTGAATGGGACGGCCTTTGCGCCAGGAGATCAGGTCTTGCTTCGGCGCGGCGACGTGTGGCGGGGGCAGTTGGTTCCGCGCACGTCGGGCGAGGAAGGCGCACCCATCGTTTATGGCGCGTACGGCGAAGGCGAGAAGCCGTTGATACTGGGTTCGGTGCAGAAGAACCGCCCCGAGGACTGGGTGGACTTGGGCGGCAATATTTGGACGACGGTCAATCCGGGGGCGAAGGGACCGGAGCGGCTGGCGGGAGACATGCGCTTTCACTCGGAAGGCACAGCCAAGGCGCGGTTCACGGCCACGCCGGGGGGGTGCGTCGTGGAGTGCGCGGAGCCGGGCGAGCGAGGATCGGAAATCCAAGTGTTTTCGCAGCGCCTTGCCGTGGAGGCCTGGAAGCTTTACCGGCTTGCGTTCACGGCCAGGGGGTCGAAGGAATTCGAAATGACGCCGCCCAGGTTGTTCAAAGATGGGCCTCCTTGGACATCGTTCGAAGAGCAGCGCAGCACCGAGCCGATTCAAATCGGTGAGGAGGAGCGGGAGTTCGTGCTGTATTACCGGGCGACCGCTGAAGCGTCGGATGCGAGGGTGGGCTTCATGCTTGGCGGGGCGCTGCCCGCGGGGGCGGTTTTTGAGATAGGGGCAATGAGTCTGGTCGAGTGCGAAGGCGGCGACTATCTCGACCGGGACGTGGGCAACATCATCTTCGACGACGAGAAGTCGTGCGGCGTGAAGGTGTGGGAGAAGGCCGATCTCGACGTGCAGGACGAGTATTGGTACGACGAGAACGGGCGGGTAGTGTGCGTGTATTCGGCGGGGAATCCAGCGACGGTGCACACGGCTATCGAGTGCGCGTTGCGGCGGCACCTCATCGATCAGACGGGGCGCGGGTATCTGACGTACGAGAATCTAGCGTTTAAGTACGGGGCGGCGCACGGGGTGGGCGGCGCGAACAC
>JBHEKO010000187.1:0-3473 GCA_041859475.1 Candidatus Hydrogenedentales bacterium | reverse complement strand
GACGCCGCAGAACAGGAACAGTTCAGCGCCTACATCGCGGCCGCGCCCGACAAACGCGCCGCCGTGGAGGATCTGTTCTGGAGCGTGACGAACTCGAAGGAGTTTGTCTTCAATCACTGATGTCCAAGTTGCAGGCAATTGGAAATCGTCTCGTAGGGACGGCTGAGATTTGTGAGTCATCGCTACTAGACGTTTCGGACAGCGTCTGTCGAACAGTTTGTTTTACCACCAGAAATTGGGAAGGACGAAGTCATGAGGAAGTGGATGCAACGAGGCGTTCTGATCGCGGCATTGGCATTATCGGTTTCGGTAGGCGGCGCTCTGGTTGCCTATGCCCAGGAGGCGGCCCCAGCGCCCGCGCCCGCCGAAGCGGCCCCGCCCGCCGAACAACCCGCGGCTGCGCCCGCTCCGGACGTCGACAAGGTGCTCGAAGAATTGGCGAGCCTGGGGCCCGACGCTATCGCGGGACGCGTGACGGCCATGGTGACGGACGCCGCGAACCTTAACGCGGAAGCCGCCAAACTGCGCGAGCAAGCCACCGAACTCGAAAACAAAGCCAACAATCTCAAGGCCCGCATCGCCGTGATGGAGAAGTTCACGGCGGCAGTGATGGCCACACAACAACCCGCCGCGCCTCCCGCGGAACCGGCGGCGGCTCCCGAGCCTGCCCCTGCTCCCGCATCGGAACAACCCGCACCGGCGCCCGCCGAACAGCCGAAGCAATAGGAGGCGCACAACGTGATCGCCCCGATGTATAACGTCCGTTCTCTCCGGGTTGGCGCGCTCGCGGCGTGCGCCATCCTGGCCAGTAGCCTATTCGCGCACGCCGACGGCCCCACTCCCGAAGCAGTTGACGCGGCCATCGACAAACTCGTCGCCCTTGATCCCGCCGCCCTTACGGCAAAGGTAAAGGAATACGCGGGTCAGGCGGACGCGTGGCAAAACGAAGCCAACGCGCTGAAGCAGAAGGCCGACGAATTGGAGAACCAATCGAAAGACCTCGCTGCGCGCGTCGAGGCATTGAAAGAGCGCGTAAAGGCTTTGGGCATGGCGTTCGGCGAACCCGCGAATACAATGGTCGCCGCGGCGGCCCCGGCGGAACCGGCCATGCAAATGGAAGCCCCGGCGGAGGGCGCAGCCCCGAAGGTGAATTACCAGGACCACGTGCTCCCCATCCTGAAGGCGCGTTGCGCGAAGTGCCACAATCAAGACACCGCGAAGAGCGGGTTGGTAGTCGATACCTTCGCGGGACTCATGGAAGGCGGCAGTTCCGGCGTGGTGATCGTTGCCGGACAACCCGATGCCAGCCGCCTGTTCAAGTTGGTGAGCCGTGTAGAGCAGCCGTATATGCCGCCCTCGGGCGACCCGCTCTCGGCGGAAGAGTTGGCGTTGATCAAAGAATGGATTCAATCCGGCGCCCCTGCGGATGCAAACGCGAAAGTCGCGGCGGCATCCACGATGGAAGCCGCAAAGGCCGAAGTCTTCGTGGCGGCAGCGATTGTCGACGACCCTCCTCCCATGCCGGAAGTCGCGCTTGCCGCGCCTTCACCCGAATTGGCGAAGCGTGTCGTGGCCCGTGGCGTCGCCACCAGCCCGCGTGCGCCGCTGGTCGCCGTCGCGGGATACAAGCAGGTGCTGCTGTATAGCCTCGCCGACTACAAACTGCTCGGCGCGCTGCCGTTCCCCGAAGGCGAAATCTACACGATCGCGTTCAGCGTAAACGGCGAACTTTTGCTCGCAGGCGGCGGCGTCGAAGGCGACTCAGGCCGTGTGGTCGTGTGGAACGTGCGGAAGGCGGAACGCGCCGGCGTGTACGGCGAAGAGTACGACACGATCCTCGCCGCGGACGTCAGCCCCGATCACAAAATGATCGCGCTTGGCGGCCCCAGCAAGAAGGTCAAGGTCTATTCGCTCGCCGACGGCGCCCTCCTCTACAAGCTCGAAGATCACACGGACTGGATCACGTCCTTGAAGTTCAGTCCCGACGGCGAGTTGCTCGCCACCGCCGACCGCGCTGGCGGGCTATTGTTGTGGCAGGCCGCCAACGGACGCGCCGTCGAAGCCCTGCGCGGGCACACGGGCGCGCTCAACGATCTCGGCTACAGTGCCGACTCGACCTTGCTCGCCTCGGCAGGGGCCGACGGCACCGTGCGCATCTGGGACACCTGGCAATACAAGCAGAATGCCTCCATCGCCGCGCACCCCGGTGGCGCGCTCAGCGTAGCCTTCAGCGCCGCCAACGAACTCGTCACCACGGGCAGCGATGGCCTGACCAAGCGCTGGGATGTAACCGGCAAGAATCTCCCCACCTACGAAAAGCTCGCCGACTGGGGCTACCAGGCGCGGTTCGGCAACGCCGACGCGCTGGTGCTCGCAGGAACTTGGACCGGCGACGTTTCCGTGTGGGACATCGCAGGCAACCGCGTCGCTACAATGAACACCAGCGCATCGTCGTAATCGGCGCTCAAGGGCCTCAAGGTACGGCCGAAGGTTCGGCCGAAGGTAGGGCGCTTTCGCCGAAACGTCCCCATCCCCAACTGCTATTGGCGAATCGTCCCATGCCCACACATTGACTCAGGTCAACGCACAGAATATGGTGCTCGTCCGTGCTCGTCCGTGCGGGTCCGTGCGCGTCCGTGGAAAGGAATTACCATGACACTTGCTGTGGTCCTCTGTTTGGCAAGCGCCGCCAGCCCGTTGAACATCGCCGTCTTCACCTACGAGGGCGAGGCCTCCCCTTGGTCCACGGCCAACGCGGCGTGGCAGCGTGCGCAGCCGGATACGCTTGACGTCCTGCCCGCAACCACCTTGCTGGTTCTCCCGGACGCGCGCACGATCCCCGCAGCCGCCGTGGAACCTATCGCGCGATTCGTGCAGCGCGGCGGGCATCTCCTTGCGGTCGGTGGTCCGGCCTTCGAACAGTTGGTCTACCGCGATCCGCAAGGACGCATGGTCGCGCCGATGGACTACCTTGCCACCTTGCCCGAAGAACACGCTTTGGTCGATTGGCCTGTTGTGAATGCCGAGCCGCCTCGACGCGCCACGAGTCAGCCTCAGGTTCCCGCGGAGTTCACGCCGTTACCCGGCGGCTATTCGGCGCGGCTTGCGGTCGTATCGCCGTTCGGCTGGGACACGCGCGAACTACCGGTCAAGCCGGCCCCGGCCGGACAGGACACGGTGTTGGTGCGCGCATCGGGCGGCGAACGCGCCACGTCACTGGTCATCGAATTGCGTGAGCGTGACGGTGCGCGCTGGATGGGTGTCGCACCCTTGACGGCGGAAGAGCGCACGGTGGGAATCCACCTGACCCAGTTTGCATTCTGGAAGGACAATTCCCCTTCGGGACGCGGCGGTGAGGGCGATATGCCCCGCCTGGACAACCTCGCAGCACTGACCCTCGGCGTTGCTTCGTCGCATCAGATATTGCCGGAAGGCGCTTACTCCTACACGGTGCGCGGACTGGGCACGGCGAA
>JBHEKO010000148.1:0-3249 GCA_041859475.1 Candidatus Hydrogenedentales bacterium | reverse complement strand
GTAGGCGTAGTGCGAGCCGCCCATCACAAAATGGCGCGCGTAGACCAGGCGCGGGAACTCGGCCTTGACGCGGGCCAGACGGCGGGCGCGGCGTTGCGCGCAGGCGGCGCGGTAGGCAGCAAGAGCGGTTTCGCAGGCGGCAGGCCCGGCCTTTTGGCCGCAGACGGCGGCTGCGGCCGATAGAAAACGCGTGAGTCCGTCGGCGCTACCCAAGAGTTCCGGTCCCGCAAGCGGCGCAAGATCTTGGCGCAGCCAGTCGGCCAGCACCTCGTCGTGCGCCTCGACTGCTGCCCAGAGCGCGTGCGGGCTTCGGCATTCGGCCTCCGTCGCGGCGCGGCCCAGCAGAAGCGCGGCCAAAGCCTGGCCGTCCGACGTAACTCCCGGCGCACCCCGGGCAAACGCGACGGCCAACCCCAGATAACCAATGAGCGCGGCTCCCCCGATACGATGATGCATGGCACCTTCCCCCTGTGTCTTGACCCACCATACCGGATTGCGGGCGCGCGCCGCAAGCGGTAATCGGCTGCGAGCGCATCCCTGTTTCGCTGAGCGTTGGGCGTTGGGGTTTCGGGTTTCAGGTTCCTCGCTTCGCGCCCACCTCAAACTATCCCGTTCGATGTTTAACCAGCGGCTGGCGACCGGCAGCAGCAAGCCTATGTGTCGGTCTCGGCGAGACCGCGCTCCCGACTGTGTTTCCTGTCAAACACGCGCCCGACTCGCGTACTCCACTACCCGATTACGTCGCATTCATTTACGATTACGAGAAGGTCTCCCCGACAGAACTGCCATGCGACCTAGCGAGCCGCTGTATACGAATTGACATGGACAACCGGATGGTCATCCATGCTACCATGTGTCCAGTTCTCATGAAAAATAATCCGAAACATGTGGTTGTCGCCGTGTCGATGAAGAGCCCCGCTTCTCGCCAGGTTCTTCGCGGTATCTATCGTTTCGTCGCGGATTTCGGAGACTGGAACATCTCGCTGGTGCGCGGACGGGAAGAGTTGCCCCGAGAGGTCATCGAAGACTTCAAAAAAGACGGGGTCGATGGCGTCTTTGTCGGCTTCTGGAAGGATAAAAACTTCGCGAAAGAGAGTAGAAATGAAAAAAACGTGTTGCTGTGCGCTTGTTGTTCTTGCTGCCCTTGTTGCCTCCGCGGCTCCGGTTAAACCCGAGGCGACCGGCGAGGCTCTGATCAATCCCGACATGGGATTCATGTACTATCACTACTCCAATCGTCTGTGGGCGTATGGGATGAACACCGAGAACGGCGACACCCTCGATTGGTTCCCGGGCTGTTCAACGATCTACTACCGCCTTCTCTGGAACGATCTCGAACCCGAGGAGGGTGAGTACCGCTGGTATCTGATCGACTCGACGGCGCAGAACTGGATCGCCAAGGGCAAGAAGATCTGCATCCGCGTCATCTGCTGCAACCAGACCGAGACCGCGACGCCGCAATACGTGCGCGACGCCGGGGCGAAGGGCGGATGGTTCCAGTACGAGGACAGGGCAAATGGTCTGTTGCCGCCGCGGTGGTGTCCGAACTATGACGATCCCGTCTTCCTTGCCAAGCACGAGAAATTCCTCAGGGCGATGGCGCACCGCTATGACGGCAATCCCGGCGTCGCCTTCATCGATATCGGCAGTTACGGCATATACGGCGAGGGACACCACACGCAAAGCACCGCCCAGTATCTCCACAACAAGGAGAACCGTGCTGAATTTGTGCGGCTCGCGAAGATCCACCTCAATCTCAACAAGAAGTGCTTCCCGAACACCTATCTTGTCGTTTCGGACGATCTCGGCGGCGGCTGGAACGCTGCGGAAGACGACGAGATGATGGTGTACTGCCGAGAAATCGGCATCGGCTTCCGCGACGATTCGATCTTCTGCTTCCCGCCCAAGGGAACGCACAAGAACTGTCCGTTCGAGTACTGGGCACACGACGGCTGGGCGCGCAAGTTCGCGCCGAAGTATCCGGTTGTGATCGAGACGGGACACATGCCTTCGATCATGAATGTACCCGGCAAGTGGAGTACCGAGGCATACATTCGTTGCGCCGAGGCCTATCAGGGTTCCTACATGTCCATCCACGATTTCCCGAAGGAGCATCTCCGTGATTTCCGCGAGGCGATCGACGGCATCAACCGCATTCTCGGTTACCGTTTCGAACTGCGCGAGGTCAATTTCCCCGATGTGGTGAAGACCGGCGAGAAAGTCACGATCGAGTCGAAGTGGGTGAACGTCGGCGTCGCGCCGCGCACGAAGGGAAATTCCCTCGCCTGGTCGCTGCTCAACGCGGACGGTTCGGTTGCCTGGTCGGCAACAGACGACGCCTTCGATTTCCGTGCGCTCGAGCCGAAGTTGAAGGGCGTCGAGAAGCCGCAGACCGTGAAGAGCATCTGCCGTTTCGGTTTCACCGAGAAAATTCCCCGGCCCGATCAGGTTGTCAACTGGGCGCGGACCGCCGGTCGTGTCTTCCCCGACGTCGTCACGATGCTCAAGCCCGGCAAGTACCGTCTTACGGTTTCCGTCGGCAAGAGCGACGGCACGCCTGAGATCGCATTACCGCTCAAGAACCAACTTGGCGACACCCGCCGCTACATCCTCGGCGAAATCGAAGTTAAGGAATAAACAGGATGAAGATGAACAAGCCGTTTCACGCGATTACGAGAAGGTCTCCCCAACAGAACTGCCATGCGCCCGATTACAGGATTTTCAAGATGTAACTGCTTTATCCCAATCATGTTAATCCTGTAATCATGGCTAGAAAAAACTGGCGTTTTTGGTTTTACAGAGTACTAGCTCGTCTGCGCAAAAGCGGCGTCGCGCGGGATACCGCTTGCCGCCGCACCAAAATGCGTCCGCGTTCATTTTGAGAACCGCACGACAAATCCTCCCCCGGGCGCCATGTGCACGTTCAGCTTGTCGCCGGCCTTTACGGCAACATTCGTCTCGCGAACGTAATGCGTTCCCTCGCGATCCGAATCCGCCGCATCACGGAAGATTTCCGCGCGCCACCGTCCTTTGCCGAGGAAGGATGTGTCGAGCACGCAGTCGCGGGCGGATACGTCCGCCATGCCCGCAGCATACCAAGAACCGTCCTTCGCCCTGCGGGCGGCGACCACCATCGAATCGGGGCACCCGTCCAGTCCGACCGTATCGGTCCAGACGACCGGTGTTTTCGCCATGAATGCAAACGACTCTTGGTTTTTCTCGTAGTTCGTCGGCGAGTCGCACAACATC
>JBHEKO010000826.1:0-3909 GCA_041859475.1 Candidatus Hydrogenedentales bacterium | reverse complement strand
GCGGTCTCGATGAAGTTGGAGAGGGGGCGATTGTCGTCCTCGGCCATTTGCCGAAACAGGCGATAGGTCTCGTCATCCAGTCGCAGCGTAACCGTCTTAGGCATACAGGCACCTCGCGTGAATACATTCGAATAAGAAGTCAGCTATTAGAATACAATGAGAACTATGCGCTGTCAACATGGCCACGCGTTCAGGCTTGCTCACGGAAGGAAACACGCCCGTCCCAATTCTCGCGCTATTTCTTCTGCCTGAGACCTGCGAGAGAACCTGGACACTGTCCAGACTCATGGTACACTCACTCCTTGCGCTGAATCGCCAGTACGGTAGCGGGTTCGGAATTCGCGATCATGGGGAGAACACACGTCCGGGGGGAAATGAACAAGTCGGGGCTCTCGCGCGACTTATCTATTGAATCATGAACAGGCACGAACACATAAACAACGATTTGCTGGTTCTGCGGGCGCAGGACGGCGATTCGAAGGCAATGGAACAACTTGTGGACGCATGGCAACCACGGTTGTGGGCGTTTGCGCGCGTGCTGACCGGGCATGACGAGGAAGCATGGGACGTGATGCAGGAGGTGTGGCTGGCCGTCATCCATGGCTTGCGCACCCTGCACGATCAGGCACGGTTTCGCCCCTGGATCTTTCGCGTCGTGCGGCACAAGGCCTCCGACCGGATTCGGTCGCGGCAGCGGCAACGCAAACTACTCAGCGAGCATGCCGCCAACGCCGGACACGAGACGCCGCCCGAGACGAACGAAATCCGCGACTTGCTCGGTGCTTTGCCCGAGCAGAGCGGCAGCCTGCTCGCCCTGCATTACCTGGAAGGCTTCGACTACGAGGAACTTGCCGCGATCTTGGAAGTGCCACTCGGGACCGTGAAGTCGCGACTGTACAAGGCCCGGCAAGACCTCAAAACCATGTTGGAACACGGCCATGGATGAATTCGACCGAAACACTCGCGAACGTCTGCTGGCGACGCCGCCGAATTGGGAGAGCCGCGCCGCGATCACAAAGGAAAGGGTGAAAGCCATGTACGAAGAGAAGCGCAAGAAGGCGGCCATGTGGACCTGGATCGGCACGGCAATCGGCATCGCCCTGCTGATGTTGGGAGTCTTCGGCCTAATCGCCGGCATCATGTTAGGTCAGGTATCCGTCACCATTATCGGCGCGATGATGTTCCTTTTCGGCGACGGTTGGTTGACCGGGAGCAAGCTGCTCTACTGGACCTGGAACACGCGGCATCAGCTTGAGCGCGACATCAAAGAAATGCACGCCGACGTACTCAATGTGCTTGATCGGCTCGAACGCGTCGAGTCGGCCGTCGCCGCGAAAACCGCCCCGGAAGCCCAGTAGCCGTAGTCCACACTGCGCGGAATTCTCCTTATTGCTTCTCCGAACATCTTGCTCCAAAATTGTCATGAACTCCGAGCAAGGCCCATCAGAAGGAGATTCCGCGATGCCAAGAGCATTCGCATTCATCGCCACCCTCGCATTCTCCGTTGCGGCACCAGCCGAAACGGCATTCCCCGGGGTCGAGTGGACGACCGCCAATCCCGTGGAGCGCGGAATGAACACGCCGCTGTTGGACCGTTTGGCGGAGCAGTTGGGCGGGCGAGGGTGCGTCGTCAAAGACGGCTATGTCGTCAAAGCGTGGGGCGACCAATCGAAGCGAAGCGATTGGGTCTCATCGGCGAAGCCGGTACTGAGCACACTACTTCTGTTCGCGCTCCAAGAAGGGCTCGTCAAGAGCGTGGACCAACCAATCGCCGGCTTTGGGTGGGAGCTGAACCCCAAGGACAGGGCCATCACGTTCCGTCATCTGGGCGCCATGAGCAGCGGATATGCGCGCCCGGAAGGTGCGGGCGAAGCGTGGTCCTACAACGATTTCGCCATTCAACTTTATCAAGAGACACTGTTCGACAAGGTCTACCGCGACGATCCGAAGGCCGTGGCGGAGGCGCCGGCCCGTCTCGGGGCTTTGGGATTGCAGGACGGACTCTCGTTCTCCGACAGGCGCCGCCTTACTGCGTCCGTGCGCGATTTTGCGCGCATCGCCTGGTTCTGGCTGAACAAGGGAACGTGGAATGACCAGCAGCTTCTCCCGCACGCATACTTCGACGAGAATATGAAACCGCAGACGCCGAAGGATCTGCCCCGTACTGCGAAGGCACAGACCAACGACTATTTGCAGATCGGATCGTTCGGCGGCGAATCGGATCATTTCGCGGGCGATGGCGCGGGGATCTACGGATTCAACTGGTGGTTCAACGACACGGGCCGGACACATCCCAACGCGCTTACGTGGCCCGGCGCCCCGCGCGATACCGTGATGTCCATCGGCATACGCGGCAATTCCAGCGCGATCATCCCGAGCCTCAACGTGGCGTTGGTGTGCGCGGACGGCGATTGGGACGACCTCGATCCGGGCAACGCAGAGTCGAAAATGAACCAAGCCCTCAGCCTTCTCGCACAAGCGTGCAAACCGAGCGCAGGCGCCGCCTCGTCTTCGCAACCGACGCCGAAGTGGCGGTCTGTAGTGCTTTCCTTCCAAGGCCCCGACTCCTCGGAATCGGCAACGCCCAACCCGTTTACGGACTATCGACTTACTGTCCGGTTTGCTCGTGGCAACAGAACCGTCACGGTTCCGGGCTTCTACGCCGCCGACGGCGACGCCGCGGAATCCGGCGCGGAGAGCGGAAACGTGTGGCGCGTGAAGTTCGCGCCCGATGAAGTGGGTGTGTGGAACTACGCCGCCGAGTTTCAGACCGCCCCCAATATTGCCGTTGCCGATGGGCATGAGAAGGGACAGCCCACGGCATTCGACGGGGCAACGGGGTCATTCGAAGTTGGCCCGCTCGATCCGAATGCGCCTGGCTTTGAGGCCAAAGGGATTCTGCGGTCGATGACCAGCCGCTACCCGCAATTCGCGGAGACCGGCGAGTACTTCATCAAGGGCGGGGTCGATAGCCCCGAGAATATGCTGGCATTCGCCGACTTCGACGGGACGACGCCCACGCACCGTTTTGAACCTCATGCGGGCGATTGGCGCGAAGGCGATCCTTCGTGGCGAGGCGGAAAGGGCAAGAGCCTGATCGGCGCGCTGAATTACTTGGCATCGAAGGAGATCAACTCGGTCTATTTCCTGACCATGAACGTAATAGGCGACGGCAAAGATGTGTGGCCTTGGACGCAGGATACAGAGCGAAGCCGATTCGATTGCAGCAAGCTGGACCAGTGGGAGATCGTGTTCTCTCATATGGATCGCCTTGGCCTCATGCTGCACGTAGTCCACCAGGAGCAGGAGAACGATCAGCTCCTCGACGGAGGCGAGTTGGGGCCGGAGCGCAAGCTCTACTACCGCGAACTCATCGCGCGCTTTGCCCACCATCCCGCCCTCGTGTGGAACCTCGGCGAAGAGAACACAAACACCGACGGCCAACTCAAGGCATTCTCGGCATACGTGCATGGACTTGACCCTTACGGCCATCCCGTCGTCGTGCATACGTATCCCGGCGCGTACGACAAGATCTACGGACCCTTGCTCGGATTCCCTAGTTTCCACGGTGCATCGCTACAAATTGCCGACATGACCGACACGCACGACGTGACGTTGAAGTGGGTAACGGAGTCCACGAAAGCAGGCAAGCCGTGGATCGTGTGCCTCGACGAGATTGGTCCTCCGAGCATTGGCGTCAAGCCCGACAGCGAAGACCCGGAGCACGCCGGCGTGTTGCGCTTTGCCCTGTGGGGCAACCTCATGGCTGGCGGCGCAGGCTGCGAATGGTTCTTCCAGAGCGACATCCGCAGCGAGGACTGGCGTTCGCGTGAAAAGATGTGGGAACTCACGCGCGTGGCCTTGACGTTCTTTCACCGCGACATCCCCTTCGCCGAAATGGAACCGCGC
>JBHEKO010000181.1:0-3286 GCA_041859475.1 Candidatus Hydrogenedentales bacterium | reverse complement strand
ACACGCGTGCATAGGCGGCCCGTGTACCCGTTTGCGCCGTAGATCATCCAGGGTGTGTTCATGCGCTCCTCATTGCGCGTTCGACACGCGCTCCGTTCGAGTGAAGTTCAGATAGTGCTTTTCTTCGACCGTCGATGTGCTGAGGACGCATCGATAGACTCCTGTGGCCACGTTCGCTTCCACGGTGTAGTCGCGCATGGAATAGGCGACCTTTGCGGGATCGGGGCCGCTTTCTAGAAGTTCGTCGAGCACGCGGCCGTCCATCGACGGCGCAGGTTCAAGACCGGCAAGGCGCAGAACCGTCGGGGCGATGTCCACGTTACCCGTGGGGACCTTGCTTCGGATGCCCTTCTTGAAGGCTGGTCCCGCGACGATAAGCGTGTTGTGGATATCGAAGGGACTCGATGTGCCGTGTCCGGCGGTACCGGCGAGCGCTGTTGTACCTTTCCATCCATACTCATTTGCCTCGTCCGACCAATTCGCGCCGACCAAGATGTCCGCGGAGCGGAGGTGGCTCCAATGTGCCAGTCCGAACGAAAAGGTTCCCGCGACGGACCCCATGAGAGCATCCGGCTCGATTCCCAGAGTGAAGACAGGGCCAATCCATTCGGTTTCTTGCAGCGCGGCGACGATTGCCCGAATCTCTGATTTGTCGTGGTCCCTAACGTAGATCGCGCCTTCGACCACGATGACATCCGTCGACTTGGCACTCTCCTTCAGGCCGCGCTCGACAAGGAGGTTCGATACGTTCGATTTGCCTTTGTGCGTCGAGAACCCATGGTCCGAGGCCACGATGATGTTCACCTTGCCGGATAGCCCTTGTTGGTCGAGCGAAGCGAGTATGCGCCCGATTTCTTCGTCATCGTTCTTTAGCGTGGCCAGGCATTCCGGCGACCCGATGCCCGTTCCGTGCGTCGTGTGATCCGGGTCTGAAATCCACATGATGGTGACGTCGGGGTGAACAACTTCGAGGCCGTACTTGAGGTAGGCGTCCACGGCCCAGCGGTTCTGCTCGCGATTCGGTTCGGCCTCCTTCGGGACTTCGCCAATGGAATCTTTGACGCTCTGGGCCTGTTCCACAGGGAGGATTTGCTCGACATTGATCACGCCGCCGCCGGTTGCTTTGCGGTTCAGAAGAAACGACGAGCCGGACGAGCCCGAGCTTACGGCGAGCAGCTTCTTGCCTTGGGCCTGAAGCAATTCGCCGAGGGAAGGTACGGTCAGAAGCTGACCACGGGTGGCCTCGTCGATCTTCATGAGGTTCTTTGCGTCGCCGGTCGAGAGACCGCTCGCCGCATTCACTTCGGGAAAGTAGACGGAGTTGCCCATGAGTCCGTGGTTCGCGGGGTAGCATCCTGTGGCGATGGACGAGGCGTTCACGCGCGTGACCGTCGGGAACACGGAGTGATGGTCTTCGCAGACGACGCCTCGTTCGCCAAGCGCGTGGAGATTGGGCATCAATTCCGGTGTGACGTAGTCGGGGCGCAGGCCGTCAAGAACGATGACGAGGATTTGACTGGACGGCGCCTCGGCGGCAACGGCGGTATGCGCGACAACAAAGCAGAAAAGAACGACAAGAACGAAGTAGCGAGCATTCATGGAACTTACCTTTGCTTGCGTTCACTGACTATTGCCCGTGAGCCCATCATCGACAACGGCCGAGACTTGCGGTTCGCCCCTTCACTCTGTACGGTTTGGCAGTGCCGAATCAATGTGCAGCCGCCGCGCGCGTCTTCGAGGGGCGATGGTTTCGAGTATTGCGTATGAAGCACGCGTTATGCATGTGCTACCTTTCGCAACACGGAAGGTAGCGTATGCGCCTCGCGTGCAGGTGTTGGAAGCGGACTTCGCGGCAAAGCCGCCGCGATCGGGTTACATGTCATTGGCGAAGAAAAAACGAGGGAGAAGTACGGCAGTGATACGATTTGTCATGCTCGCTGTTATCGCAGTGCTCTTCACCGAAGCACAGGCCGGGGAACAACAGCTCGGCGCCCCTCGGAATCTTCGGTGCGAATACGACCACAATCCAATCGGGCTAGAGGTCGCGCAGCCTCGCTTATCATGGGAAGTCAACGATCCGCAGCGAGGCGCACGGCAGTCTGCCTATCGGATAGTCGTGGCGTCCATGGAGGCCGACGCGGCATCAGGCAACGGAACGCTTTGGGACACGGGGCAGGTGGCGTCCGATTCATCCATCCATGTTCCGTATGCAGGCCCTGCGTTGCATTCGGGACAACGCTGCTACTGGTCGGTGCGCACATGGGATGCACAGGGCATAGAGTCTCCGTGGGCCGAGCCGGCGTTTTGGGAAATGGGTTTGATGGCCACGGAGGACTGGCAGGCCAAGTGGATCACCATCGAAGAGGCCAAAGAGAAGCCGGGTCCGCTGTTTGGAGACTGGATTTGGAATCCCGTTCCCAGCACGGATGAGGTGACGCGCTACTTCCGCAAAGTCGTCGTAATTCCCGCGAATGCCCAGGTCGCAAGCGCGAAGGCATGGGGCGCGGCAAACAACGAGTACCGATTCAATTTGAACCGTGTCGAGATCGGGGGCTGCGACGAGTGGAAGGCGGTGGAGTCGTTCGACGTTACGAAGGATCTGAAGCCGGGCGAGAACGTGATTGCGATTGAGGGCGTGCACGCTCGCGGAATAGCAGGTGTAACGTTTGGTATGCGCATTGTCTTCGCAGACAACACGTCAATGGAGATTCGCACGGGACAGGATTGGCTCACATCTACCGAAGACCCTGAAGGCTGGAAGAACCCTGGGTTCGATCCGAAGGGTTGGGTGACGCCCACGCTTGTTGCCAAGTATGGCGAGCCTCCGTGGGGCGCCGTCGCGGACCGTTACCCGAGCCGGTCGTTCTATCTGCGGAAGCCGTTCACGACGCAACGCGCAACCATCGCACGCGCACGCGTGTATGCAAGCGCGCTCGGGGCCTATCGTCTCTTCGTGAATGGGCAGCGCGTCGGCAACGACGAACTGACTCCCGGGTGGACGTACTTCCCCAAGCATATCCTTTATCAGACCTACGACGTGACCGCGCTGATGCGCGGCGGGGACAACGTCGTGGGGATGCTGCTGGGCAACGGCTGGTGGGGCGGTAGCATGGCGGGCGCGTGGAAGGACGGGAACCTCCGAGGTATCGCGCGGCTTGAGATCGAATATGAGACGGGCGAACGTCAGGTGATCGCCACGGACGAAAGTTGGAAGGGGCACGTGTCGCCCATCGTCAAAGACAGCATCTACCACGGCGAGACGTTTGACGCACAGCAGGAAGTCGCG
>JBHEKO010000604.1:0-4497 GCA_041859475.1 Candidatus Hydrogenedentales bacterium | reverse complement strand
CGATGAGGAACTCCACGGGCAAGTGACCAAGATTTCCGTGCTACCCGATTCGGGGCAGCGCTGGATGAACCCGGACATCAAACTGTATCCCTGTACGGTGAGCATCGAAGGTACCTTCGAATGGCTCAAACCCAGCATGACTGCGCAGGTTGAGATTATGGTCAAGCGCCTCCCTGATGTCGTTTACGTCCCTATCCAGGCCGTGTTTCCGGAGGAAGGAAAGCGCGTCTGCCATGTTGTGGACGGCTTCGGCGGAACGCAGAGCCGCGTCGTCGAAACGGGCGAGATGAACAAGGACTTCATCGAGATCAAGAGCGGCCTCAAAGAAGGTGATCGCGTTATGCTCCGGGCCCCGCAAACGAATGCCTCGGCCGGAAAATCGGATGGCGAAAAGGCGAAGGGGAAAAGGGAAAGAGGAGAGGGCGACAAGCCAAAGGCCGAAGGAGAGAACTCGAAGGCCGATGGCGAGAAGGCTAAGCCCGAAGGCGAGAAGGCCGAGAGCAAACGGGAAAGGCCCGCCGAGAACCGCGAACAGGCGCCCGCCGCGCCCAAGCCACAGTAGTCGCGTATCGTGCTTGAAACCATCGTAAAGCTCGAAGGTCTTCATAAGCGCTATCTCATGGGCCCGATCATGGTCGAGGCCCTTCGCGGAGTCGATCTCGATTTTCACGCAGGCGAGTACATCACCATCATGGGCCCCTCTGGTTGCGGAAAATCCACGCTGTTGAACGTGCTCGGGTGTTTGGACAAGCCCACCGAGGGAAAGTACATCTTAGGCGATCAGGATGTCTCCACGCTGGAAGACGACGCCCTGTCCGAGATTCGCGGGGCCCGAATCGGATTTGTATTCCAATCGTACAATCTCATCCAGCAGCTTAATGTTCTCGAAAACATTGAGGTCCCGCTCTACTACCAAGGGCGTTCCCAGGAAGAAAGCCGGCGCGTCGCAACCGCGCTTGCACAACGCGTGGGCCTCGAAGACCGCCTTACGCACAAGCCATTCGAACTCTCCGGAGGCCAACAGCAACGCGTTGCCGTTGCGCGTGCCCTCGCAAACGATCCCCTGATTATTCTCGCCGACGAACCTACCGGGAACTTGGACTCCGTGTCCGGCTCCGACATACTCGGCGTATTCGACGAACTGCACCGCCAAGGCAAGACGCTCATTATGGTCACCCACTCCGACGAAGTCTCGGAGCGGGCCATGCGTGTTGTTCGCCTGCGCGACGGGCGGGTAGAGCGCGATGAGTATAACAATTAAACCTTCTTCGCTACTCCCTTCGTTCATTACCGCCGTCGGTATTACGCGGCTGAAGCGCACCGTGCAGCTCGGCATGAAGAGCCTGTGGATGCACCGGCTTCGCTCCCTCCTCACGGGACTCGGGATCGTCTTCGGCGTTTGCTCGGTGATCGCCATGCTTGCCATCGGCGAAGGGCTCAGCTACGAGGCCCAGGAACAGATTCGACGGTTGGGAAGCAACAACATCATCATCCGGAGCGTCAAGCCCCCGGACGACCGCAGCACCTCCGCGCAACGGACATGGATGATCGACTACGGGCTTACCTACGACGACGTCAGGCGTATTCGAAACACCATCCCCGGTGTCGAGATTATCGTCCCCAGCCGCCTCATTCGAAAGGACATCTGGAACCTCGCCAATCGAATCGATTGCGATATTGTCGGCACCGTCTCCTGGTATCCGGAAATGCGGAACCACCACACCGCAAAGGGCCGTTTCTTCTCGGAAGACGAGGTCGCCGCCAACGAGAATGTCTGCGTGCTTGGCGACGGGATGGCTGAGGTCCTCTATCCATTGGACGATCCCATTGGCCGTTCCGTGCGCGTCGACGGCGACTATTACCGAGTCATCGGCATTATGGCACCCTTATCCAAGCAGGCGAATGGAAATGGGACAAGCGCAAGCGAGAGCGGCGCTAAGCCCAGCGCCCAGGCCGGCGCAGGCGCGCCTTATCAGATGTATATCCCGTTGACTGCCGCGAAAACGCGCTTCGGCGAAACACTCGTCCAACGGGGCAGTGGCAGTTTCTCCGCGGAACGCGTCGAACTCCACGAAGCGACGATCAAGGTCGAAAACACGGAGGACGTTATCGAGACGTGGCATATCATCGCCGATTTGCTCAGCGCCAACCATAAGAAGAGCGACTACGATATCGTTGTTCCCCTCGACCTCCTTCGCCAGGCGGAACGTACCAAGCGCATCTTCAATATCGTCCTCGGCGCTATCGCAGGCATATCGCTTCTGGTCGGCGGCATCGGCATCATGAACATTATGTTGGCCACCGTCACCGAACGCACGCGCGAAATCGGCATCCGCCGCGCCTTGGGAGCCAAGAAGCGCGATATCGTCCTGCAGTTCGTGATCGAAACGGTCCTGTTGTCGGCAACAGGCGGAATTATCGGCGTCATCCTTGGCTTGGCTATTCCGCTCGTCATTACCTACTTCGCCGATCTGAAGACCATCGTCACGTTCTGGTCTCCACTTCTGGCCTTCTCCATCTCCGCACTCGTCGGTGTTGTCTTCGGTATCTACCCAGCCATGCGCGCTGCAAACATGGACCCGGTCGAAGCCCCGCGCCACGAATAATTCCGAAGCGTCACGGCTTCAACTGCGCATCAAGCCACGCGAAGGCTTCGTCCTGCATTGCCTGGTTGAAGACATGCGGTACGTCCCACAGCTTCGTAATTAACCGGTCGCCGGCCCCCTGCGAATCCCATACCGCGCGCATCTTCGCGTAGGCCGCCTCAACCCCCGCAACGGGAAATAGCGTGTCCTGCAATCCATTGAAGAACATCATCGGTTTCGGACATGCAAGCGAGGCAACGTCGCTGTAATCCAGTGCGCCGCGCAATCCTGGCACGACCATGGAGTATGAGGAATAGCCTTTGGTCTGGTTGTTCCCCGGACTTGTGAGCGTCTTGGTGTCGCCCATCCAACAGATTGCCGCTCCCGCCTTCACAATGTCCGTTGCCGCCGCGAGGCTCCAGGTGCGGTGAGCGCCCATGCTCAGTCCGAGGCACCCGATACGCTCGGGGGCTACGCACGAGAGGCCTTGAACGTACTCCGCGCTCCGTACGTCATCCCAAACGATCTTCCCGGACCACGAAAGGCCCAGAAGAAACATGTTGGAGGCAAGGGCTTGCTGGTCTTCATACGCAACCCCTCCATAGCGCCCGCGATCACCCCAGAACAAGGCATCCGTGGCAAAGACCACATAACCGCGGCTGGCCAACTCATCGCCGATATACTTGCCCCCATAGCACTCTTCGACCCATTTTCTGGAGTCCGCAAGACGGTCCTCAGGTTCATCAAACGGCTCGACGGCCTTCTCCTTTCCGATCGAGAAATGAGCGCCATGATCATGCAGCGCAATGATCCCAGGAAAGGGACCGGGTCCTTTCGGAATCAGAAGGTAGGCCTTTACGCGCTCGTCCGAAGAGATATTCATCGCCAGTTTCTGTGCGACGTACGTGCCCCGGTCGATGCTCGCAGTGACTCTTACATCGAATGGAGCGAGGGGAGGCCGTGGACCCAGCGATTCAAGGAATGCACCGCGCGCGCTGGCGCGCCATTCTGCAAACGATGACTCCGCGTTTTCCCAAGACAAGGGGAAATCCATTCGCCGCACACGCGCGTCATTGAAACTCGGAAGCATGTCGCACACGCCATATTCAGCGGTCCGTGCTACGCCTTGCCCTGTTGAGGCAGGCGCTTCACTCCACCGCTTGGTGTGGCGGAAGTAGGTGCGCTCCAAGTCTTCAAGGGACCCTTCGAGCAAGTACGAATGCACCCGGAGCGTCGTAGGCCCGGTCGCATTCAAGGGCATCCCCCCCTGGGAGTGCATGCACCGGTGAGACGCGTTGGCATTGTTGCAGATACTGTTGGAGAACTCGGCCGCGGTTGCCCCCACCCATTTGCCATCCCGGCTCACGCAGGCCATCAGGGAAACATCGGGCCGCTTGTCTTGAATGGTCTTCCAGCCGCCGGCCGCCATGTCCCCCGTCATCTCAGGCGAATCGCTTCCTTTCAGGTACAGCACGTTACGCGCATTGCCGTTCGCGCACGATGCGAGCGTAGTCCAAGTCCCTTCCGAGAGGAACCAGAATCGTGTCATGAGTTCTTGGTCGTCTCCGTCGAATACCCCCGGCTTCATTTGCTGGCACGGCCCTACTCCGAACGACGACGACGCTTGTGTCGAGGCCTTCGGCCAAGCGGTATAGCGGCATTCCACATAGTCGATATGGGGAACAAAATCCGCCGTGAACGTGGCCTCCTCCCTGTCCAACGTATAAGACAATCCGCCGGTCTGTGGGTCGCGATTCCAAGCAATGGGCGTTCCTCCCAATTGATCTTCGGCATACGAGAGCGGGGGAAACGTGGCCCACTCGGGAGCCCACAGTGTGAACCCTATTTCTGGATTCTCGGGGCGCTCGATTCTCAAGTAGGATCCCTTCTCCAAGGGAGTCAATTTGAGCCG
>JBHEKO010000559.1:0-4605 GCA_041859475.1 Candidatus Hydrogenedentales bacterium | reverse complement strand
GTTGCAGCGCCTGATTACGTTGCAGAACGTCGGCTTTGAAACCCTCGACAACGTCCTCAAGAATCCCGACACACTGACCTTGCTGAACAATCTTCAAGACATGCAAGACCGCTTGGCGCAGTTTATGGGTGAGCTGACGCCCAGCATGATCGCCGCAGGCATGACCGACACCGACTCGGCGGATACGGGTTCGACGACGGAGTCCAAGTCAGGTCAGAAGCGGCTCTTCCCACGCCGGCCGCGGTTGTTGCGATAGGGCAAACACCGCCGAACCGTCACCCGCCACGAATACGGGACGCCTGCACCCAATCGGCAGGCACCGGCGTTGTGCGCCTCGCGTGCGATGTGTGTGTCTGGCTCGGGGCCGCGCTTCCGCTGGGACTTCCCTGGTCGCGTGTTTGCGTGCGTTTCACGGCCTTGTAAAAGGGATCGGTTTCGAGCCGTTCCTCGATAGCCGCGCGGATGGCCGAGGCGGTTTCGGGCGTCGCATACTGCTCCAGGTAGGCCCACGCGCTCGCTTCGTCTCCCATCAGGCAGGTATCGGCAACCCACGCCGATAAGTCCGCGCATGCCGACCGGCTCGCCTCGTTCCATTTCTCGTAGGAGAACGTGTGTTTGGCCAAAGGACTCTGTTCGAACGAACGTTTCCGCAGGTTCGCGGATTCGTTAATCTTCTCGCGGAACTTCTGGTTTTGGCAAAGGAACTGCTTCGCGTCTTCACGATACGAAAACACCAGGGTCGGCGCGGGACTCATCGCGCGCGTCAGGTCCAGCATGTTCCCGTAAAGCCGCGATTTTCCGATGACTTCCGGAAGGCCGTCGCCGTTGAGATCCTCAACCTTCGTCAGGTTGAAGTCGTTCGTCAGCTTCAACACGGTGCGGTAGTTCTCTTTCAGGGATATGACGTCCAAGGCATCCGGCCCACTGACGCCGCCCGCGTACCGCAGCACAAGCAGCAGGCGCGGGTCGGGGTCGTCGATTGGCCACAGCATGAACCGAATCCAGTCTTCGCGGTTGCCGCAGTCCGCAAACTCGGTCACCAACGCGCCTCGTGCTTCCAGGCGGGCAAACCAAAGACCGTCGGGGTTCTTCATCCGCGTGATGGTCCACTCTTCGCCGCGTATCGCGCGCACATTGAGGAATCCCATTGCATCCGCCGTTGTGGATTCTCCGGGGGCGGAGAGGATCTCCGGCTTGTATTCTTGCGGCGCGGCCCAGGCGGAAGGAAGCGAAACGGCCATTGCTGCAACGAGAAGGATGATTTCATGCGTTTTCATAGCCAAACCTCACTCATCGTTCGGAACAATTGGACAGGCCCAAAGTCCTGTGCGACACTGAACCGGCAGCCATTCATGGGAGGACAACCGCTGTGCAGTATCGCAAACTGGGCTCAAGCAATCTAGAAGTCTCCATCATCTCCTTCGGCGCGTGGCAAATCGGCGATTCGCAGTACTGGGGCGTCGAGGAACAGGCCGACGCCGAAGCAACCGTCGCCGCCGCCATCGACGCGGGCATCAACTTGTTCGACACCGCCGAAATGTACGGTTCGGGCGAATCGGAACGCGTGCTCGGTCGCGCCCTCGGGGCAAAACGTAGTAGCGTATGCATCGCATCCAAAGTCTGGCCGGACAAATGCTCCCCGGCCCTGCTGCGAAAAACCTGCGAAGATAGTCTCCGCCGTCTCAATACAGACGCCATTGACCTCTATCAAATTCACTGGCCCCCTCGCGACGTGCCATTTGCGGACGTTTATGCCACCCTTGCCGCCCTGCACGACGAGGGGAAGATTCGCATGATCGGCGTGTCGAACTTCGGTGCGACGGATCTCGCCGAATGGATGAGTGTGGGGGAATGCGTCTCCGATCAGTTGGGTTACAACATCCTCTTTCGCGCCATCGAACACGAGGTCGTGCCCGCGTGCCAGCGCTACGGCGTCGGCATCCTGGCGTATCTGCCTCTGATGCAAGGCCTTCTGGCCGGGCGGTGGGACAAGGCCGACGAGATGCCGATCCCGCGCCGCCGCTCCCGCCACTTCGCCGGAACCCGCGAAGGTACGCGGCACGGCGAACCGGGCTGCGAGGATTTGACCTTTGAGGCCGTATCCAGGATTCGCGACGTCGCAAACCGGCTGGAACTACCCATGGCCAACGTGTCCCTGGCATGGCTCATGGCTCGGCCCGGCGTCACCAGCGTCATCGTAGGCGCGCGCCGCGCGGACCAGCTACGCCGCAATCTCGAAGCCGTGGATCTGCTGCTCTCGGAAGAGACGCTGAAGGAACTCGATTCGATCAGCCAGCCACTGAAGGACTATTTCGGTTTGAACGCAGACTTGTGGTTGTCCGCGGAAGAGTGCCGCGTGCGGTGAGTTCCTGCGTCCACTGAGTCCATCACGTCCGTGCCAGTCCGGCACCGCCCTTACCCGTTGCTCGCCAGCCCCAGGTTCTCCGCGATGCGCCGGAAGAAGCCGGGGCGGTTGTCCTGGATATCCCCGCGCTGTTTCTGCAGGCGCAGCGCGATGTCTTGGACGCATCGCGTCGCCGGGGCGGCGGGGTAGCGCAGAATAAACGGGTACGACTGCATGACGCTCTGTTGCACGTGCGGGTCGCGCGGGATATAGCCGAGATACGAAAGGCTGCGGCCCAGGAACTGCTGCGTCACATACGAGAGCTTGCTCGCCACGGCCTTGGCTTGGGCCTCGTTCAGCGTTTGATTGATGACGAGACGAAACACGGCGTCGTCGCGGGTTTGATGGATGGTCTTGATCGTGGCATAGGCATCCACGATGGATGAAGGTTCCGGGGTGGTCACGAGCAATACTTCGTCGGCTGCCGCGGCAAACGCTACCGCGTTTTGGCCGATGCCCGCCATCGTGTCGATGATGATGAAGTCGTTTTCTTCCTGCAATTCACGGAGGCCTTCGAGCACGTTGTTCCGGGCCGTGGGGCCCATGTCGGCCAGACGCGCAAGACCCGAACTGCCGGGGACGACCTTGATGTCCCCAGGCCCATTGACCAGAACCTCGGACATCTTGCGTTCGCCGAGGATCACGTGCTGCAAGTTGTAGAGCGAGTTGAGTCCAAGCAGCACTTCCACGTTCGCGAGGCCCAGGTCGGCGTCGAGCACGATGACGCGCGCGCCGTTGTTCGCCAACGCAATGCCCAGGTTGACGCTCGTGTTGGTCTTGCCGACGCCGCCTTTGCCGCTGGTAACGGCCAACACGCGCGTGCCACGCTGGTGGTTCCTTACGAATTCGCGAAGTCGTTGAGCTTGATCGGCCACGGGTGCACCCTACCTTCCGTACAGAGTTCCGACGCGCGACGACCGCCCCTTCAAGAGGAGTTCCGTCACAATGTCGGGTTGTGCCAACACCAAGTCGTCGGGGACGTTCTGTCCCACGCTGAGATAACTGAGCGGCAAACCGGTTTCGGCGGTCATGGAGAACAGCGCGCCGTATCGCCGGGTCTCGTCGAGTTTCGAGTAGAAGACCGAAGAGGGGGACAGAGGCGCGAAATTCGAAACGATCTGCTGTTGATCGTCCAATTGCGTATTCGCGGCGAGCATCAACATGATTTCGTGCGGGTCCGCCGCCACGAGCATTTCGCGCAACTCGCGCAGTTGTCCTTTGTTGAATTGGCTGCCGCCCGCCGTATCGATCAATACAAGGTCATAGGATTGGAACGCCGCGATAGCATTGGCCATGTCCTTGGCGTCGTTCGCCACGGCCATGGGAATCCCGATAATGTTCGCGAAGACGCGAAGCTGCTCCGGAGCAGCCACGCGATAGGTGTCCGCCGTGATAAGCGCCACCTGCATGTGCTCGCGGACGGCGAACCGTGCAGCGAGTTTCGCAAGGTTGGTTGTCTTGCCGACGCCCGTTGCGCCCACCAACGCAATACGGCGGCACGTGCCCGCCGTCACGGCGATTCCGCCCGACACGCGCACTTGCTTCTGCACCTCATTGGTCAACCGCTCCGCGAAGACGCGGGGATTTCGCATGATGTCGTGATCGCTGTCGCGTACCACCGCGGCCAGCAGGGCCGCCGACGTCTTTCGCGATACGCCCGCGTCGAGGAGCATCTTGTAGTGCGACGCGTACTCCGTCGGGACGTTCGCCCCCGGCGTCTCCGCGACGAGCATCTCGATCAACTGCCGCAGGTCCCCAATTTCACGCCGAAGAATGTCGGCCACATTGGGCGCGGGTTGCGGGCGTTTGAACGGCACGACCGGCGCGGGCGCGGGCTCCGCAACCGCGGCGCGGAAAGCGGGCGGCGGCGCCGGCTGGGATGCAATACGTTGCTGGGCCTCCGTGATCAACTGCCGGAAATAGGCCACGCTGTCGGCCACGGCCGTCTCGGAGCCTACCGGGCCGCGCTCGCCGGAATCCGGAGCTGGTCGAGGCGCGGCCGCCAGATTCCCCGAAGGCGAGCTGGCGTATTTGCGTTCCGCGGAACTGACGCTTCGGGTTTCCGTTGTCTTCCGCGCGGCCGGAGCCGCAGCGGTCAATTCCACGAGTTTCTTTCCAAGGAAACCGAGCACGCCACCCTCCCTCACGTGTGTAGTGCGAATCACCAATGCGTCTTCCCCAAGCCGCCTGCGCATCAAGGC
>JBHEKO010000137.1:0-3258 GCA_041859475.1 Candidatus Hydrogenedentales bacterium | reverse complement strand
GCGAGTTGTATCAACGCGACGACGACCAGCCCGAATCCATCCGCACGCGGTTGCAGGCCTACGCCGAAAGCACCGCACCCCTGGCCGCGTACTACGATAGCAAAGGCCTGCTCTGCACCATCTCCGCCGACGGCGATCCCGAGACCGTCTTCGGGCGCACGACCAAGGCGCTTCAAGAGATGCTCGGCACAACCATGGACTAGGGCATTTCACGAAGCCATGGACTAGTGCGTTTCAAAAAACCGGAAACAAGGCTGCGCGCGGCAAGTCCATGCCGCGCGCAGCCCTCTTGATTCTGTACCGCTGCCATCCTGGCGGCTCTTCATTTGATTCTCGCCACCCTCAAGCCTCTACGCCGGACATTCCAAACAGCCCCGCCGCCAAGCCGCGAAGGCCTCAGGGATAAGGAAGAATAGTGACCTGACACATGCGCTCCCCATATTCACGCGCGGAACATCCTCTGACTATTTGTGCGGGACCGTTGCACTGCCGGTAAGGGCGACAATGGAAACTGGGCTCTACTAAGCGCGAAGAGGCCCGACATGGAAACCGGACGCTACAAAACGTGAAGAAGCGCCGGGGACAATGCATCGACAGGATGCACATCATTCATAGGATGGGCCTAGATGGGGACGGAGGGGCGAATGGAGTTGCGGTGTGCGGCGTAAGGCGGTTGCAGGATGTGAAGTCAATATCATATATTGAAATCGTAATCTGCCCCCCTACTCCTCTCGTACGATTCTAAACCTGGAGGCAAGGAGATGACATTCTGGTTGGACCTTTTCACGGGGACGACATGGAAGGAATTTCGGGATGCAGGGGGGGAGATCTCTGGCTTCAGTAAGAAGCGTGAGAAGATCGTGGCTAAGATTCAGCCGGGAGACATTCTGCTCTGCTATTTGACGGGAGTCATGCGATGGGTCGGGGCGCTTGAGGTAATCGGTGCGACTTCGGATATCTCGAAGATATGGAAGGATGCTGAGTTCCCTGCACGTCTGAAAGTAAGACCTCTTATCCTTTTGGAGCCGGAACACGGCGTGCCTATGAATCATCTCGAAGGGCAAGTGCTGTTCTATGAGGGAAAAGCAGACACGGGCAAGTTTAAGGGCTTTCTGCGTGGGAGTCCGGCACAATTCAAACGGTCTGATGATGCTGAGTTGATTCTCGCAAAGATGAAGGAAGCAGAGGCGCACCCAACACCTAGACCGGTGGATGCAAGAAAGCTCGCCAGAAAACCGTTATTCAAGACGGAACGAAGGGTCGGAAAGCAAAAAGTCTCTACGCTTGTGAGTGTGCCGGAATCCGAGGAAATGGAGTCTTTCATCACGGCACCTCATGACGCCGTGGTCGGAGGCGAAGACAAACAACGCAGTCATTCAGAAATCCAATACCACTTGTTGAGTCTGGGTGCAGAAATGGGCTTGGATGTGTGGGTGGCGCGCAATGACCGCTCGCGTTCGTGGAACGATAATGCTTTCAATCAACTGGAGCGAATGGTCAATGAGTTGCCCACGCAGTTCAACGAAGCGACGCAGAGAACGATTGAACTGATCGATGTTCTCTGGCTGAAAGGCAACTCAATCGTGGCTGCCTTCGAGGTGGAATGTACAACGTCCATCTATTCTGGGCTCTTACGCATGAGCGATCTGTTGGCACTGCAACCCAATCTCGATATCAAGCTCTACATTGTGGCCCCGGATGAGCGGCGCGACAAGGTTGAGCAAGAAATCCTTCGCCCCACGTTCCAACTGCGAGAGAAACCGCTCCCGGACGTTTGTGGCTTTCTTGCCTTTACAAACTTGATGGAGAAGGTTGAAGGGATCCGAAAGCTGGGACTCGCAAAGTCACTGAGCGCGGACTTTCTTGCGGGCACTGCAGAGTATTTCCGGGATCAGGACTAGGATTGCGGTATAGAAGTTCACGGCAAGTGCCCGACTGGGAGGTGATTCGAAATGGGTGAGGGGATGCCGAACTCAATTGTGAGTATTGGGGATATGGGACCAGCAGCCAAGACGCTTGTCGAGAAGATTTCTGCTCTTGTTGGTGCGATTTTCGAACCTTATCAAATGAAGAGGATTGCGCGGGCAGAGATCGAGACCTCTATCATTCGAGAACAAGGCGCAATTGAGATCGCGGAACTTAGCAAGCGTGCCCTACATCGCTTCCTCCAAGAAGAGACCTCGAAGCAGGCAAATATGGAGGGGATAACCTCTCAGGCCTTGCCACTGCTCGATAACGACTCAAAGCCAGAACGAGTCGATGACGATTGGATAACGCACTTCTTTGACAAATGCCGTTTGATCTCAGATTCTGAGATGCAGTCACTATGGGCAAGGATTCTTGCTGGCGAGGTTAATGCGCCAGGGAATTTCTCAAGGAGGACTATCAGCCTCGTTTCGGATCTGGACAAGAGTGACGCGGAATTGTTCTCAACACTTTGTGGCTACACGTGGGTAATCGAAAGTCCTATGCTTCTCGTTTATGATGAGGATCACGAGATTTACACCAAGAACGGTGTCCATTTTAGTTCGCTTACACACCTCGAGAACATAGGGCTAATCACCTTCGCGGGACTTACTGGATTCAGGAGGACAGAGCTGCCTCGAAGTGTCAACACCCATTACTTCGGGCAGAACTTGGAGTGCGTATTTCCAGGAGATTCAGGGAACTCAATGGACGTGGGGAGAGTCATGCTGACGAGGGTCGGTCATGAGCTCGCTCCGATCAGCGGAAGCCAGCCCGTTGATGGTTTCATGGAGTACATTAAGGATCGTTGGAGGTCAGAGAACTACTTAGTGAGAGAAATCGGCGAGAAAGACGCACCGACAGACTAATCTTGCGGCGGACGCAGAACTCTTGACTCTCTCAATTCTGTCCTGCAGCCAAGTGTAAGCGACCAGTGTCCATGAGGATAACTGTGAAAGGGAAGTTTCAAGATCCCAGGAAGGCGTTTAGAGTCGCGCCTTTCATGGATGTGCCCACATTTCCCTTAAGACTTCTTGGAGTTCACGGAATGACGTCCACGGATTGCCCGGCGCGCATGGCAATCTCCTTCACTTCGCCGGTCTTGGGCGAACGGATGCGGAGCGTGCCATCGTGTTCGGCGGTGGCCTTTACGGAGGTGATCTCGCCGCCGGTCCGTTCCGCCGAGATCAGGAAGGCGCCTTCGGCGCGGAGGTTGTGGAAGGCGATATCGTTCCACGCGGGCGGAATGGCCGGGAAGACTTCCACGACGCCGGTGTGGCTCTGGAGGAGCAT
>JBHEKO010000304.1:0-3113 GCA_041859475.1 Candidatus Hydrogenedentales bacterium | reverse complement strand
CGAACCCATCATCAATAAATTCTACGAAGATCCCACGCTCGCCGCGTTCGGCGATGACGTCCGGGACTGGGGCGGCGCGTTCGCCGTCTACCGCGGCCTGACCGAGCTGCTGCCGTACCACCGCCTGTTCAACTCGCCCATCTCCGAGGCCGCCATCATCGGCGCCGGCGTCGGCTACGCGCTCTCGGGCGGCCGCGCCATCGTCGAGTTGATGTACTGCGACTTCCTCGGCCGCGCTGGCGACGAAGTGTTCAACCAACTCTCCAAGTGGCAGGCGATGTCGGGCGGCTATGTGAAGATGCCGGTCGTGTTGCGCGTGTCCGTGGGCAGCAAGTACGGCGCGCAGCATTCACAGGACTGGACAGCCTTGTGCGCGCACATCCCCGGCTTGAAGGTGGTGTTCCCGGCCACCCCGTATAGCGCGAAGGGACTCATGGCGACGGCGTTGCGCGGCAACGATCCCGTGGTGTTCTTCGAGAGCCAGCGGTTGTACGACGCGACGGAGACCATCCATCCCCAAGGCGTGCCCGCGGAGTACTACACATTGCCCATCGGCGTGCCGGAAGTGGTGAAGGAAGGCAAAGACCTCACCATCCTCACGTTCGGGGCGACGCTGTACCGCGCGCAAGAAGCGGCGCAACGCTTGGAGAAGGAATTCGGGCTGTCGGTCGAGCTGATCGACGGGCAGAGTCTCGTGCCGTTCGACTTGGAGATCCTCTACCGTTCCGTGAAGAAGACCGGCAAGCTCATCCTCGGCAGCGATGCGTGCGAGCGCGGCAGCTTCCTGCACACGGTCGCGTCGCAGATCACGCAGGCCGCGTTCGATTACCTCGACGCGCCGCCGGTCATCGTGGGCGCGGAAAACTGGATCGTGCCGCCGGCGGAACTCGAAGACGATTATTATCCTCAGCCGAGCTGGTTCCTCGACGCGTATCACGCGCACATCAAGCCCTTGCCCGGCTACACACCCACCACCAACCGCACGGGCATCGAGATGATGAACCGGTCGCGGTACGGCGTGTTGTAGGCAACGAACGAATTGCGTGGAGGCGCAGGCCGCAAGGCTTGCGCCTTCTTTGTTTCTGGGAAGGAGTGGACAAATCACCCCAGTCCACCCCATCTACTTCGTCCACAGCGTCCATAACGTCCATCGCGTCCACCAATCCCTCAATTCGCACTAGTTGAGTAGACGCCCCAGATTGAAAACAAGGGCCAAAATCGTGGATGATCACGCCGTCAATTGGCCGCGGTAAACGCACGAAGTTCATGATAGAGCGTAATCAATTACCCCACCTGGTCCGTTTGCTGGACGATGAGTCGCCCGGCGTGCGCGGGCACGTGCTTCGGGAGTTGCTGGCGTTTGGTCCGGCGCTCGAAGACGAGCTGCGCGCGTGCGACGTTGAACTCACGTCCGCGCAACGGGGGCATTTGTCGAATGTCTTGGTCCATTACCGCGCGATGGAGCTGCGGCGCGAATCGTGGGCCAAATGGCAGACCTTGCCATCCCCCTATGCCCAACTCGAAGCGGCCTTCGAAGTCCTGGGGCACATCCAATACGGATGGGCGCCTCCGGTGCGCCTCTCCGACCTGTTGAACGAGTTGGCGAAGGAATTCCTGTCGACGGCGCGCCCCCGCGACCCCATTTCCCTAAGCCGCTATCTCTTCGTGGCAAAGCAATTGCAAGGCAATACGGATGACTACTACAATCCGCTGAACAGCAACTTGTTCCACGTTATCCGGGAGAAGCGGGGACTCCCCATCAGCCTGGCAAGCATCTTCATGCTGGTGGGGGTGCGGGTTGGCGTGACGGTCTATGGCTGCAATATTCCCGGGCATTTCCTGGCGCGCGGCATCATGAACGGGGCCAACCTGCATTTCGACTGCTTTAACGGCGGTCGCCTGCTTACGGCCAATGAATTGGGGCATTTGAAGAGCCGCCTCGGCCCAGCCGTGGAGCACGTCTTGGCGGCAACCCCTGCCCCCGTGGATATCATGCGCCGCGTGCTGCTCAATCTCGTCAATGCATACGAAGCAAACAGCGATCCCGGCATGGGCCAACTCATGACCGATCTGCTGAATGAACTTTCCGACCCGGCTGCGTCCTGAAACCGGAATCCCCGATCATCGAAGGAGCTATCATCTATGAGCGCCGAGCCTGAACTGTTGGTTGCCGTCATCATGGGAAGCAAGTCCGACTGGGAATCCATGAAACCCGCGTCGGATGTCTTGCACAAATTCGGAATCCCCCACGAATGCCGGGTGCTGTCCGCGCACCGGACGCCCGATGAGCTGGCCGAGTTCATCAAGTCCGCGGAAGCCCGCGGGTGCCAAGCCTATATTGGCGGAGCAGGCGGCGCGGCCCACCTGTGCGGCGTCATCGCCTCGCAAACGCTGAAGCCTGTGCTGGGTGTGCCGATGGACAGCCGGCTGCAAGGGCTCGATTCCCTCTTGTCCACCGTGCAGATGCCCGAAGGCATCCCCGTGGCGACGTTCGCCATCGGCCCCTCCGGAGCCGCCAACGCGGCCCTGTACGCAATGGCGATCCTCTCCGTAGCGCGTCCCGAACTCGCCGACAAGATCCGCCAGTACCGCCAAGAACGCAAAGACAAGATCCTCAAGGAACACCTCCCGTATAAGCAGTCGTCTGCAGGGATGGTGCCCCCTCCGAAAGCGTAGTTGAAGCCCCATATTCCCAAGGCCGAGCGACGGACGCCGTCCTCGGCCTCTTTCTTTGACTAGGCAGTAGTGAATGCAAGCATGCCGGACCGCCTGATCCGGGAAGTTCCTGAACGAGGCCAAGCCGCCTCCGAACCCGAAGCCCCCGGTTGCATCTTCCTCATATTCCCCGCAACTCCCGTGACCCAATCTCGCCTCCGTCCCCACGTCCTCCGCTGAGGCACGGCCCCCTCAGGAGTGCAACAAACCAGCTCTATATATAGGAGACTTCGGTCGAGAGCCCAGCCGTCCCCAGACGGTTGTGTCCCCAACCCTGGAACCGGGACTCCAGACCTTGGCTCCATGTCCGGTACCCTTGAATCGTCAAAATAGTGGAGGGGTACCCCCTGAGGAAGTCGGACGTATCTGCCGCCGTCATATTCCCAACCCGGACCGCC
>JBHEKO010000239.1:0-7217 GCA_041859475.1 Candidatus Hydrogenedentales bacterium | reverse complement strand
AGGCGCTTTGTGACGAAAGCGTCCTACCCGAGGGGTGGGCGCGGAATGGGCATTTGCGGTCAGCGTGCGAGTGTCCTGCATTGACCAGTTCGATTCCGGTGTGGTGGGAGTGATATAGTCCAGGTATGGCGCTGACTCAGGAACAACGCGAGTGGTTGACACTGACGCTGGTGCCCGGAGTGGGCACCACGCTGTTCATTCGTTTGTTGGCCCGGTTCCGGACGGCCGGGGCCGTGCTGCGCGCCCCCAAGCATGCCCTCCAAGATATCGTCGGTGATAAGCTCGCGCAGCGAATCACGCAGTACTCCGAGGTGGTCGATGTGGAAGCGCAGGAGCGCGCCATGACGCAACGCGGCGTTACGCTCCTGACGATGGAAGACCCCAAGTATCCCTTGCGTCTTGCGGAAATCTACGATCCCCCCCTGGTGCTATTTGTCCACGGCGAATTGAGGGAAGAAGACCAGAACTGCGTGGCCGTCGTCGGCACGCGCCGCGCCACGCCATATGGGCTGCGCATGGCCGAGAAATTCGGACGCGAGATGGGCGCGCGCGGAGTCACCGTCGTGAGCGGGCTTGCGCTCGGCGTAGACGCAGCGGCGCACCGGGGCGCAATCGACGCCGGTGGCCGTACGATAGCCGTACTCGGGTGCGGCGTCGATGTGGTGTATCCGCCACAGAACGCCGATCTCATGCAGGAGATTACAAAGCACGGTTGCGTTGTCTCGCAATTTCCAATGGGGATGAAGCCGTCCGCGGGGCATTTCCCCTACCGCAACCGCATCATCAGCGGGATGACCATGGGGACCCTCGTCGTCGAAGCCCCGCTGTCGAGCGGTGCGCTCATCACGGCGCGCCAGGCCGCGGAACAGGGCCGCGAAGTGTTTGCCGTGCCGGGCCAGGTCGGTGTGACCAATAGCCAAGGCCCGCATCTCTTGATTCGAGAAGGGGCGAAACTGGTCGAGACCGTCGAGGACATCCTCGTGGAATTGAACCTGCCCACGGACGTGCGCGCGGACAGGCCGCACCCCGTCGCCGCGCCCCCGGCCCAACATTCCCAGGCGGACGCGCCGCCCGTGCAGACGACGCAAGCCCCAGCTGCGCCTCCTTTGGCGCAGCGCGCAGCACCCCCGCCCGCTGAGAAGGTGGCCCCGCCCGACGGACTGGAGCGCATGGTGCTTAAAGTATTGTCTCCAAACGGCACGTACGTGGACGAGATTTCGGCGGCATGCCACATCTCGATATCCGATGCACTGAGCACGCTCACGATTCTGGAATTGAAAGGACTCGTGCGCCAGTTCAGCGGCAAACGCTTTGCCCCACGATGAACGCCATCGACCGGCTCATCGAGAGGATTCGCACCGGCCAGCCCCTTCCAGTTCCGGTTGCGGCAATGTTGACCGCCGCGACGCCAATTACCCAGGTTGGCATGTGGCTTCGCCGCAGAAAGCCGCGGGTTCGCGTCAGGGCGCGCGTCATCAGTTTCGGCAATATCACGGCGGGCGGCACGGGGAAGACGCCTGCCGTCATCGAACGCGCGCGGATCGAAATTGCAGCGGGACATACGGTCGGCATCCTGACGCGCGGGTATGGCCACACCCGGGAGGTAGCTCCCGTGGTCATCGCTCGCGGCGAGGAGGCCGCGCGTATGGGCGACGTCATCGGCGACGAGCCGGCGCTCATTGCACTGAAGGTCCCAGAAGCAATCATTGCGCGCGCCGCCGACCGCGTCGCGGCGGCCCGCGCACTCGTCGACACGCACACCTGCGACACCCTTATTCTCGACGACGGTTTCCAGTACGTGCAGCTTGAACGCGACGAGAACATCGCCGTCGTCGATGCGACGAATCCCTTTGGAAACGAACGCCTCGTTCCGCGTGGAATCTTGCGGGAACCGGTCGAAGCGTTGACGCGCGCCACGCACATCATTCTGACGCGTTGCGACCAAGTTGCGGAGTTGGATACGTTGGTCCGGCGCGTGCAGGGGATTTGTCCCAGCGCGCCAATCCGCATGACACGTCATGCCCCCGTGCGCTTGCGGCGCGTTTCCGATGGGCAAATCATGGGCCTTGAGGAGTTGCAGGGGAAGCCCGTGACGATCGCGAGCGCCATCGGCAACCCGGAGTCCTTTGCGCGCACGATCACGGATCTTGGAGCGAGGGTGGAAGGAGCCATCGTGAATCGCGATCACGGCCAACTGGCTTTGGACGGCATTTCCCCGGACCGAATCGTCATCACCACGGAAAAGGACGCGGCCCGCATGATGCGCGCGCCGGAGAATGTGTGGGCGCTGGAGATCGAGCTGAGGGATCTCTGACCGCGAACGGTTACTCCGCGATGGAGCGGATTTCGATGCGCGACAGCAGGGCTTCCACCTCTTCGCGTTTGAAATGGCCTATATCCCACGACATCGCGTTGGCCGTACCGGCCGCGCAGCCCAGCATGGCCATCATCTTCAGGGGCATCCCTTCGATGAGTCCGATGGCGAACGCCGATAGCAGGGCATCGCCGCTGCCGACGGGGTTCACCTCGCGCACTTCGGGAGGCACGACCTGAAAACGCTCGCCGCCTTGCGATACCAATGCCCCGGACTTGCCTAGAGACAACACAACAAGTTCCACGCCGCGCCGGTGGAATTCGTCCACGGCGCGCCACTTCGCATCCATCGTATCGAGCGAAAAGCCAAGCAATTCTTCCGTCTCGGCGATGTTCGGCTTCACCATGAACGGTACCGCTTCAAGGCCCATGGCAAACTCGGGGCCATGGGAGTCCAGTAGCGCAACCGCCTGCGACTCCTTGGCGATTGGGATTAGCTCGCGATAGAGCCAGTTGATACTCGGGTCCGGCACGGTGCCACTGAACGTTACAATTTTCGCGCCTTTCACGGCGTGGCGAAACGTATCGACAATGCCCTGCGCCTCTTCATCCGTAATGCGCGAGCCCGGTTCGAAAAACGCCGTCTGGCGATGCACGGTCTGCTCCAACACCGTCGTGATGGTTCGCGTTTGCCACGCCACCCACGCGGGGATGCACTCGATACAATCCTGCTTCTCGATCATCTCGACGACGTGCGCGCCGGTGTGTCCACCGACAATCACCATGGCCCGGGTAGACCGGCCCAGCGCGGCAATTCCGCGCGATACGTTGGTTCCTTTGCCTCCGGCGATGCACGTGCAGCGCGAGGCGCGCATGAAGGTTCCCACCTTCAGGTCGTCCACATAGACGGTCTTGTCAACGCACGGATTTGGTGTAACGGTGAGTATCAATACGGCCCCCTCCGGTGTAGCGCCTCACCACTTCTTGCGCACGGGAATTCCCGCGCGATCGAGTTCCTCTTTGATTTGGGCCACGGTGTAGTCGCCCATATGCACCATGCTTGCGACGATGGCCGCATCCGCTTGCGCAATCCGGAATACGTCGACCAGATGCTGGGGCGTGCCCGCGCCCCCGGATGCAACGACGGGAATTCCAACGCTTGTGGCGATAAGCCCGGTCAACGTCAATTCGAATCCGGTGCGCATGCCGTCGGCGTCAACACTGTTCACCACGATCTCGCCGACACCGAGGTCCTGGGCGCGCTTCGCCCACGCCAGCGCATCCATGCCGGTGCGCTCGCGAAACCCGCGAACCGTAATCTCGTAGCCGCTGGGAAACTTCTCGGGATCGTCCGCTTTGACGGGGTCCATGCCCAGCACGATGCACTGCGAACCGAAGATGCGCGCGCCTTCGGCGATGATCCCGGGATTGCGCACCGCCAGCGAATTCACCGATACCTTCTCCGCGCCGGCCAACAGGACGCGGTACATATCCTCGAGGTTTTCGACGCCTCCGCCCACCGCGAACGGGATGTGGACGACTTTGCCGATTTCGCGCACCATCTCGATGTCGATGGGCCGCCGTTCCGCCGAAGCCGTGATGTCGTAGAACACCAGCTCGTCCGCGCCGCCATCGCTGTAGGCGACCGCCATCTCGATTGGGTCGCCGATGTCTTTGTTGTTCTGAAACTTGACGCCTTTTGTAACCAGCCGGTTGCGGACGTCCAAACAGGGGACGATTCGCTTGCTTAACATGTTCCGTCCCACTCCGTGAAGTTCTTCAGCATGCGGATTCCGATGCGCCCCGAGCGTTCCGGATGGAACTGCGTGGCGAAGAGGCTTCCGCGTCCGACTGCCGAGGCGAAGGTCACATCGGCGTATTGCGTTTCGCCCACGACATGCGCGGCATACGTGGGGGCCGGGTAGTAGCTGTGAATGAAGTAAAACTCGCTTTCATCTTCAAGCCCATTGAACAGCGGGTGCGCGACTTTGAAGCGCATCGTGTTCCAGCCCATCTGCGGAATCTTGCACATGGGGTCCGAGGGCCGAAACCGCTTTACGGTCCCCGGCATGATTCCCATGCAGTTGGTGCCCCCGTCTTCTTCCGAGAAGTCGAAGATCACCTGCGTTCCCAGGCAAATGCCCAAGGTTGGCGTGCCGCGATCGACGACCGTTCGCAAGGTTTCTACGAGCGCCAGCTCATTCAGATGCTCCATGGCCGAACCCGCCGCGCCGTCTCCGGGGAAGATAACCCGGTCCGCCGCGAGCACTTCCTCGGGGTTGCGGGTAATCATGCCCGGCACACCGAGGTATTCAAGCGCCAGTTTGACGCTCGTCAGGTTTCCCGCTTTGTAGTCGACAATTGCAATCATGAGCAATCCTGTAATTTGTACCGCCGGCTTCCAGCCGGCACTTCCCGCTACTATCCCTCTTCATACCGCTGCAATGCGCATCCGGCAGCCCCGATGACGCCCGAATCGGCGCCCAGGCCCGCCGGCACAATCTTCGCCGTGCTTGCAGGCACATCGAACGCCTGGGCGAGCGCCGTCTCGCGAATCGGGTCGAACAAGGTGTCGCCCGCGGCGATCATCCCGCCGCAGAGCACCACCATCTCCGGATTCAATAAATTGATAAGGCTGCCGACGCCCGTGCCGAGCCAAATCGCGGTCTCCCGCATGACCCATGCGGCAAACTCGTCACCCTTGGACAACGCATCGTAAATCATCTTGCCATCGATCAGGCTCAGGTCGCCCTTGCACATCTCGGTCAACATCGTCTTGCGTCCAGACTCGATGCCTTCGGTGGCCGTGCGCCCCATCCCCGTAACGGAGGCATACGCTTCCAGGCAACCCTTCGCGCCGCAGTTGCACGCGCGCCCGTCGCGGCACACGTTCATGTGGCCGATTTCCGCCGCAGTGCCGTCGGGGCCGCGCAACAATTTACCGAAGACGACGATGCCTCCGCCAACGCCGGTGCCCAGGGTGAGGCAGCACATCGAGTCGACCTCGCGTCCCGCGCCGGACCAGAATTCGCCCCACGTGGCCACGTTCGCGTCGTTGTCGACATAGGCCGGCACCTTCAAACGCTTCTGCATCAAGTCCGCCAAGGGCACATTTTCCCAGCCCGGAAGATTGGGCGGGCTGAATACCATGCCCGTTTTCCAGTTCATGGGTCCCGGCGCTCCAACGCCCACCGCGATCATGTCGTTCGGATCGGCATGCGCCAATTCCAAGGCGTGCTCGACGCTCGCCACCATGGTGTCTATTACATGATCCAGCCCACGCTCCGCATTCGTCGGGCGGCTCTCTTTTGCGATCATCGCGCCATTGCGCGCCACAATCGCCGTCTTCACATTGGTTCCGCCGAGGTCTATCCCCGCAACTACTGACTTCACGTCCGTGTCTCCATCCCGTGCCGGATGAACTCGATAGCGCGCCCAAGGCGCTCCACTACCGCGTCTCTTCCCAGCAATTCCGTCAACTCGAATAACCCCGGCCCCACGCTCTTCCCCGTGAGCGCAAGCCGCGCCGGATGTACAAAATGTCCCAGCGGGTTGCCCGTGCGCTCGGCAAGCGCCTCGAACGCACCCTTAATTGCTTCCGCGGACCACGGTTCCACTGCCGCAATCGTTTGCGATATGAGATCCATGCGCTCCGCGGCGTCCGGCTTGTCCCACTGCTTTTTCACGGCCTTCTCTTCGTACTGCGAAGGTTCCGCGAAAAAGAAATCTGTATAGGCGACAATGTCGTTTAGCGTTGGGATCTTTTCCTGACAAGCTGCCGCCATGTGCGCCAGCCACTCCGGGGTCTTGCCCGACGTATCCAAGCCCGCGCGGTGCAGAATGGGGAGCACGCGGTCGCGCAGCTCTTCCGCCGTCAACCTGCGAATGTGCTGTCCGTTGATCCACTGTAGCTTCTTCAGATCAAACTTCGCGGCAGACTTGCCCAGCCGGTCGATATCGAAGGCCTGCACCAACTCTTCGCGCGTGAACAACTCCCGTCCTTCTTCGGCGGGCGTCCATCCCAACAGCGCGACGTAATTGATCAGCGTCTCCGGGAGATATCCGTCGTCCCGCCAGTCCAACACGTTCGCGCCGTGCAGACGTTTGCTGTATTTCTTGCCGTGCTCGTCCAACACCATCGGCAGGTGCGCGAACTTGGGACGCGCGTAGCCCAGCGCGTCGAACAGCATCACGTGCCGGGCCGCGTTGGTCAGGTGGTCGTCGCCGCGAATGACGTGCGTAATCTTCATTGTGCCGTCGTCAACCACGACCGCCAAATGAAAGATAGGCTCTCCATTCGGTCTCAGGATAATGAAATCGTCGAACTCTTTGTTGTCGACCTTCACCGGCCCCTGTATCAAATCGTCGATGACCGTCTCACCGGGTTCGACTTTGAAGCGTATGGAAAAGGGGCGGTCGCCCATCGCGGCAATCTGCTCTGCCGACAGGTTGCGGCACGTGCCTGCATACCGCGGCGGACGCTTCTCGCGCATCGCCTCTTCACGCGCTGCATCAAGCTCTTCCTTCGTGCAGAAGCACTTGTAGGCCTTGCCCTCTTCGAGCAAGCGATGCGCTTCGCGCCGGTGAAGTTCCTTCCGAAGCGATTGGCGGTACGGGCCCAGCGCGCCTTTCTCCGGCTGCCCGGCAAACTCGGGACCCTCGTCCCAGTCGATGCCCAACCACCGGAATCCCTCGCACATGGCCTCCGCGAACTCTTCGGTGCTTCGATCCGCGTCGGTGTCTTCCAGACGCAGAATGAAGGCGCCGCCGGTCTGTCGTGCATACAGCCAGTTAAACAACGCGACCTTCGCCGTGCCGATGTGAAGGAAACCCGACGGCGAAGGTGCAATACGAACTCGAACGGTATTCATTGTGTGTATAGATTCCCCTGACCCGCAAAACAG